>CAIPID010000470.1 GCA_903865015.1 uncultured beta proteobacterium
ACCGTATCCTTATTGGTTGAAAAAGATATGCATCCAGCCATTCAATATTTATTTTTATTGGGTGCTGAAAAAGTGAGTAACGACGTTGATCAGTTTTTTGCCAAACCTGATTTGTTTCCCGCTTATCTCGATCACAATATTCCATTGAGCCCTGTTGCCAACCGATTTTAAGAGAGCGGTGCTCCAGCACTGAAGGATAGTTTGCCACTTTGGTTGAGTAGTTATCTGGATAGAATCTGGATTTTGCTCATCGGTGCGCTGGCCGTGATCTACCCGATCTTTAAACTATTTCCGAGCTATAGGCATACACGGGCCGCGATGTTGATTTCGGATGCCTACGAGGAAATACTAGAAATCGAACAGCGTGCGGATGGCTGTGATTCGCTGGAGGTTTTACAAAAAATGATCGATCGACTCGAGGAGATGAATGTAGACTCGCGCCAAATAACTATCGCGTCGGACGATATCAATCGTTTGTATAGTATGAAATCTGCCTTGAATATGGTCCATACGCAGTTGATCGAGCAGAAAAATAAACTCGATCCGTGAGATCCGATAGATAGCTTTTGATAGTTATCTTTGACTTGGCTGATTTAGGTCGATCATATATCGCAACGAGAAAAAAACCGTTGTCATGCTGCAAGGTGCCTTTTTTTTCAGTATTTCACTCAAGCTTGCGGGTGATAACGGCTGCGCCTGAAATTGCTGGTCGTGTTGTGTCTGTCTGAATATTTCGTAAACAGTACCTGTAATGACAGTTTTTTTACAGTTACTCAGTGTATCCAAGTACAGCTCTCGTTCACGTGCACTTAGTTTTCCAGTGCCCCGTCCATCCTGCAAAAGGATATTGACCGAAGTATTGATTCTGAGTCGTTTCAGCATGTCTGCGTAACGACTGGGAGACATGTTTCCCGCAAAAAATGAAGAGATAAAAACAGGTTTGTCGCCTATTGAATTTAGTAGGCTGGTTTCTGACTGAATGTGTGCGTTGAGTACATCAAAGGCAGCGCTGTCACGCCATCTTCGATCATCAATTTCTAATGGAATGTACCAGCCTGTAATTTTATTCTCAGGTAAAACGCGCAGCCATTCTTGCGCGCGCTGCGCATCGAGTTGTCGTTGTTTGCGGAAGTAATCGCCCAGGACTTTTGATGGTTGTTCAAGTCTGACAAAAAGCTCTGGATCAGCACGTAGGCCAATGATGAGGTTCAGTCCTGCTGCGATCGCTTGCTCAAGTCTTGTTTTGAGCCATGCTTGTGATTCAGGCTTATCCAGAACGTCGCCATAAGCCGTCCACTGTACGATCAAGGTATCGATTCCTTGAGCGCGCACAGCATTAAATATGGTGGGCCAATTGGATTCAGGGACGCTTAAATCGCGCACCTGCGGTTGATAGAAAATCGCCCTGGATGCTTGAGCAAGACCAGGAATAACTAAAACAAGAGCAAGCATGATTCGAATGATTAACATCACCAGCGACCTCCAAAGGTCAGTAACGCTGTGGTTTTGTCGCTCAGGTAAGTAGACAGCGCGTACTGCAACTCTACTCCAACAGATATTTTGCTCGCATAGGCGTTGTAATGACTTTCATTACCCCACACGTTCCACCTGACGCCCATTCCTACGCGAACATCAGGTTGATTTTGCTGATTCAGTGAATTCCACTGGATATGTGAATACGGCTCGAGCGTTTTGTTTTCACCAAATTTATTGTGATAACTGACACGATAATCTGCAGTGAGAGAAGATAGTTGATTGACCAGGTAGTAGGCCGCATCAAGGTATAGGTTTTGTGCCATCCAGCCTTGAGCGGTGGGATGCCATTCATCGCTATATTTTCCATTATTGAAAAAGGATGCGCTGATGCGAACGAGGGTGTTTGTTGTAGCACTTTGCCCCTGATCAAGCGGGATTTGCTCCTCGATCGAAAGATTGATGACTTGATCGCTAAAAGGTTTCCAGCGTAGACCCGCTGCTAGCACGGGTGCGTAGATGGGAAGTGCAGAGTTCGATGCGCCATTGCCAGCAAATAGTCTGGAGAATGCTGAAATCGTTTTGCCGTCATCAATTGCGGGATCGCCTAATCTATAGGCTATTTCAGCTTGTCCGTAACTCTTGTAATTCAAACCCGGTTGTGGTGCATTGGGTACAGAAGCAATCTGGTTACCACTGATGGCATCTACACTCAAGGTCCATCGACGACTTAAGTCCTCGTGCATTCGACGCAAACCAAAGCGTTGGTTTACGATCTCCGGCGTCATTTCAGCATTGCTATAGAGATCATCGTTGTCGATCGCGCGCTCAGTGAAGTAGATCGCACGTTCATTTTGACCTAGGTGTTGATTGGTGAAGGCAAGCTGTTCGATAAGCTTATTGTCATCCGGGCGCATTTTTAACGCACGACTCAGATACTGTTCTGACGTAGCCATTTTGTTTTGATGGTAGTAGGCATAGCCAAGCGATGCTTCGACCGAACTATTCTCCGGATTAAGCGCTAAGGCTTTTTCGAGTGACTCGATGGCAGCCTTCTCATTACCATATTTTGTTTCAAGCTCGGCAAGGGTTTCGAAATACTCGACTTTTGGTGCGAGGGCAATGGCTTGCTGTATATCGATCAGTGCTTGTGCAGGATCGTCTTTGAGTTCAGTCGTTGTTTTAAGCCACCAGTATTCGTCATCTGGTTTGCCACCATTGGCTCGATATGCTGATAACCAGATACCTGCCTGCATCATCTGATTGTCGGCAACAGCTGTGTAGACGGCGGCCTTTTGATCCGCAGTGGTAAATTCTTTAGAACTCAGCACGACTTTCCACATGTTAAAAGATGTCTGAAAATCTTTCGTAGCGAAAGCTTGATAAGCTATCGCTCGTGCGACCTGCGTGGTTGGTTGAATGTAATAGGCGTGTCTGTACGCAAATAATGCGAGCCCCGGCTTTTCCTGTTTTTGGTAGCAAACTCCGAGATTAAGCCAGTCATCCTTTGTATAAGATTTAGAAAAGTCTTCGAGTACACGCTCGACACCGTCGCAGTCGTGCAGCGTTTCAAGTAACTGCGCTTGTTTGCCGCGTAGCTCCGCGTTCTCAAGTGGTATTGAAAGAATTGCAAGATCATGTGGCGCCAGTAATGATGGTTGCTGCGTTGCGATACCGCTTAGTCTATCAACCAGCATATTTCTGACTGTGGGTGTGGCTTCTCGATATGGATAGTCATCAAACAATAGTTTCAGTGATTGTTTGGTATCGCCTTCTTTAGCTAATTTAAAACTCACTTGATCAAGCTGAGTCGGATCTAATTTAGGGAGATAAGGTAAAAACTGGGCAAGTTGCTTTGCCTGTATTTTTCCCTCACTTTCTTCAAACGCATCTAGTACCAGTTTGGCCTGAATAGGTCTGTTCGTATCAAATTTACATTGGTAATCCAAGAGTGGTTTTACCTGATCTTGTGCTGCGATCATTAATAACTTAAGCCACTCCTGTTCTTGTGATGCAGTGTCTAAATTCGCCTTTTTATTTTGTACAAACGTGAGGAGTTGCTTTTTATCCGTGGATTCAGATTGGGCTAACGCGAGCCTGCCCAGCATTGATTTGCGCAGTGTATCGTTTGCACCTTTAAACGGGTACGCAGTCAATAGCAGCTGCACTGCTAGCTCGGGAGATCCTTGCTCGATGAGCTGGTAGCTGATGTGATCTATGACTTGCGGATTCGAAACTAATTCTTTGCCGATTCGATCTATGTAACGTTTCGCTCCGCTCAGATTTTTTTGATCATAAAGTACTTTGATTGCGAGTTCGATTTGAAATATATCGTTTGAGTGAAATACGGGTTTATAAGAAATGAGTAATTTATTGGTTCGATTGGATACCTCAGCCAGTAACTTGATCCAACGATATTCATCATATGGATGTATAAACTCAGGATGATGACTGGATAAATATTTTTGTAATGCTTGAGGTGTTGAAATTAGGGACTCTGCTTCGTCAAGCATCCTCGTAATAATTTTGTTCTTGGCGAAATCTAATGCTTGTTTGAGATCCTGACGATTAGCGTTTTTTGCTAATTGAGAGACAAGCAGATTGATTGCAGCTTGGTATTGATGGTCACTCTCTAACGCTTGAGCGAGATACAGTGCTATCTGTGGCTGGTTTGCCGCGAGTTTATGCGCCTGTGTAAATTCTGTAATGCCTCTGTCAATTTCATTATTCTTTAATGCGTTGAATCCTCTCTCAATATGAGGATAAACAACAAATCTCTGATATGCGCTGAGTCCTTGTTGCCAATCGGCCTCTTGAACAGTTTGAGCATCTGCACCTAGTGAAAAAGTAGCTAGAAATAAACTTACCAGTGCGAGCAGTGATCTCATGATTTGCGTCATCTCACTGAGTCCAGGAGTGATTGCATAGAGGGTTGTATTTTTGCTTGGAATGCGATTGCTTCATCGAGGGTTGACTGGCTGACAATCTTGCGATTCACGAGAAACGAGCCTAAATTTTCTTCTGATTGCTCTTGCTGAAGAAGCACTGCAGATAGTGACGCACTATCTATGCGCCCCAGAGATAAAAGGATTTCAGCAAAAAGCAACTGTCGCGAAGTGTAGTGATCCCAAAGTTCGGTAGCTTTTATCTGCGAAATTTTTCCTGTTTGTAATGCTTCATCAAGTAATGTCCGTGGATCAACTCCGCGACGTCTCGCGTACCAGTGTCGCAGTCCGACGGTCACTTGTCCCAAAGGGACAATCACGTAATCTACCTTCAGTCCAAGCTTGCGTGATAGTGCGGCAAGTGAAATCGGATCGATCACTGACTCTGAGGCTAATGTGATTTTTTCAGTGGTCAGTCTGAGGGGGAGTACGGCATAGTGCAAGGCGATATTAGCGGGAAGCGCCTCTATCAGTAAAGGATTGATGTTGTATGAGTCAAATGACTCAGAATCAACGCCACCTTGCTCAGCGATTGCTTTTGCTAGCTGTACCGCAGTAATCACTCCCTGATGGACGAGCCATGTACCAATTTTGACGCCATGTGTTTTATGGGTTAAAGCTTCTGTCAGTTGAGCCTGTGTGATAGATTGATGCTCGATTAAGATCTCTCCTATCATGCGTCGCGCGCGATTGGGCTCGCCAATACTTGGGAAATCATGCGTTGTTTTGTCCCAGGCGACACGGTGAGGACTACCCTCTGTTAGGATGCGTTTGATTGCTCTCCAGTTAGCAAGGAAATTAATGTAGTTGCCCCACAATAGCCTGGGTACCGACATAAGGCCTTGCGCAAGACCGTAATAAATAGTGACAAAAAATATTCGCTGTGCGATACGGTTGAGCATGAAAAACAAGTTGAGCCACAGCACAAAGACGAGGAGTGCATCGCTCTCAAAAATCGATAGAAAATGATAGGCATCTGGCCAGATATTTTGGTAGAGCCATAAAAGCGTGAGCTGTAACAGGATGATTGTTGCGGTAAAGCTAACGAAATTCGTAATCGCCCCTTTTCTGTCTCGCCATAGGAAATAATTCATAATCCAGTTTTTTGACCAGCTATGTGTGACATAGCCTTGAAAAACGATACCAATAATCCAGCGCGATTTTTGACGGACTGCCGTCTCGATGGTGTCTGGGAAATACTCTCTGACACAGACGACCTGCGAAGCACGAAATGCTTTGCCAAAGACGCGCGATAGTTGCCAGGTTTTTTTATTGGTATCGATAATCGGAAATCGCACAAAAATTTCTTTCATGCCTTTTTCTTTCAGTCGGAATCCAATGTCGTAATCCTCTGTCAGACTCTGTGTATCAAAGGCGATGCCATCGCCGTCAGCAACGAGCGCGAGTACCGCTCGACGACTAAAACACGTGCCGACTCCCGCAC
>CAIPID010000471.1 GCA_903865015.1 uncultured beta proteobacterium
AGGTCCGCAGCATGAGCGCATCCAGCACACTCATTACCCAGGGCGCAGCCTTCAAACTTGGCGACGATGTCAATACTGATATCAACTGCTCTAATAAATATTTACCAGGTAAAGATATTGCTTATGTCGCGGCGCACGCATTCGATGCGCTGGCCCCAACGATCGCCAGCGATATCGCGGCGGCGGGTGGCGGCATACTGGTCGCCGGGGATCATTTCGGGATTAATTCCTCCCGTGAGCAGGCTGTGCACGTCATGCGAGCAATGAATGTCCGGGCAATCGTTGCCCGATCATTCGGACGCCAGTTTTTTCGCAATGCGATTAACAATGGCATGCCGTTATTTGAATGCGACACTTCGCACATTCAAGCGGGTCAATTACTTGAAATCGATTTCTCGCAAGGAACCTTAAAAGTAGATGCGCAGGTTGCGCAAACTGCCGTGCCCCTGCCCACTGAAATACTGGCCATCCTATCCATGGGCGGCTTGATCCCTTTTCTACAAAAATATCCAGATTGGAATTTCGCATGACTGCTTTAACTGCAAAAGAAAAACGCCAGCAACTCAGAAAATTGTTGAGCCAGGAACAGGCTGTATGTGCTCCAGGTATTTACGACGGCTATGGTGCGAGACTGGTTGAAAATGCTGGATTTCCTGCTTGCTATATGACGGGTAATGGCGTTTCAGCCTCTTTGCTTGGTCTGCCTGATGTCGGTTTGGTCGATTTGACGATGATTGCGGATCACGCGCGTCGTGTGTCCGCGTGCATCAATATTCCTCTGATATGTGATGCGGATACCGGTTACGGGAACGTTGTGAATATGCGTCGCACGATTGCTGAGTTTGAGAGCGCGGGTGTGGCCGCGATTCATATTGAGGATCAGATTTCTCCTAAGCGGTGCGCGCAAATGCCTGGCGATCGTACTGTCCTTGAATTTAACCAGGCGGTTGCAAAAATTGCAGCAGCCTCGGCGGCAAGAAGCGATGCGGATTTTGTACTGATTGCCCGCACGGATTGTGTCGGCGCGATGGGTGTGGATGAGGCCGTTCGTCGAACAAAGGCGTTTGCAGCAGAAGGTGCCGATGTTGTGTTCGTAGAGCTCAAGCCTAACCCTGAAATATTGAATCAAATCAGATATCTGAAAGATAACGTTCAAGTCCCCATGGTAGTCAATATGGATGCTGGCGAGATGGTGCGTGGCTTACATGCGAGCCAACTGAAAGCAGCAGGAATTGATCTGGCAATCTATCCAGCGCTTGCGAGAGGTGTATTTGGTCATGCGATGAGTCAGGCGCTGGCGCATTTGCACTCAGCTGGCAATGTTTCGGGTTTTGCCGATCAGCATATGTTTACTTCCTCGCAATACAATGCGGCGCTTTCCATCAGCGAAATCGAGTCTTGGGAAAAGCGTTTCGATCAGTCCTATCAGTAAAAATTTCTTCTGTTTTTAGAAAAAAGCTCCAATTTTTAAAAAAAATTGACATATTTCTTTGTCCCACCTACAGTTAACAAATGTACCTAAAACACAGGAGTCAAATCCTGTTTTTTCAAGGGGAGTAGCTGATCGGGTGGGCAATCCACCTGATGATGTGTTCGTCAATACGTGACTTTTGTCACCGGCCACATCGGTATCGGGAGGTAACAATCCCCTTTACAGGCAAGACCTTGGCGGCTGATTGCCGACAAAGGCCTTTGCGCTCGCCTGCGTCATGCATCATTCCCGCGTGGTTTTCTCTTTCTTGATTGAGCGTAATGGGATGAATGATGGATATATTTTCTTTAGAGTTTCTCTCGGCACTCGGTGCCATTATTTTGATTGATCTTGTATTGGCGGGAGATAATGCCCTGGTCATTGCTATGGCCGCGCGTAAATTACCTCCGGTCGAGCAAAAAAAGGCAATTGTCTGGGGAACTGTTGGCGCAATTGCTGTGCGCTCGGTGATGACGCTGGGCGTTGTGTGGTTACTTAAAATTCCAGGGCTTTTATTGGCCGGTGGATTATTGCTAGTCTGGATTTCAATCAAACTACTTGTTGGTGATCAAAATGAACACGAGCATGGAGATGGCAAGTCAGAGGTGAGCCTGATGAGCGCCATGAAAACGATTGTGATCGCAGATGCAGTGATGGGCGTTGATAATGTTCTGGGTGTTGCCGGTGCCGCGCAGGGGAGCTTTTTACTTGTTGTTTTAGGATTGCTCATCAGCATCCCGATCGTTGTGTGGTGTAGTAGTCTGGTATTAAGACTGATCGAACGCTTCCCACAAATTATTTATCTTGGCTCGGGTGTACTGGCTTGGACCGCCGCTCAAATGATCTTTTCAGAACCTTTCGTGTTGACCTTCTTAGGAAGTGTTTCACGGTTTAACTGGCTCTTTGATATCTTCGTAATTGCGGGCGTACTGTCCTTTGGATATTTGCGAAAGCGAAAAACCTCCGGAAGTTAAATAAAGATAGCGTTCACATTTTTAATAAATAAGGAAAAAAGCCACCATTAAAAAAATGGTGGCTTTCATCTTTGGCGTGCTACGCATGTGCTTGAAACACATGCGTATGCTATTTACACGCCAGTTGCTTGTTTTTTACCCCAGAGCTTACCGACCAGCAAGACAATCGCGACGCCGACCACAGGGACTATAGAGTGCAGGATCGGCAGATTGGTATTGACCCATTCCTTAATGGCAGGATCACCAACCGCCATTTCACCTGCAACCCATCCCAGCAATCCACCACCAATCGTAATGATGACAGGAAATCTTTCCATGATTTTAAGCAGCATCTGAGCACCGAAAATCACGAGTGGAATACTGATCGCCAGCCCAACTATCAACAAAGGCATACTGCCTTTAGCCGCGGCGGCTACACCAAGCACATTGTCCAGACTCATCACGAGATCAGCAAGCAAAATAGTTTTAATCGCTGTCATTAAGTTGCTGCTTGAAGATATATTTTCATCGCCATCATCTGGCAATAGCAGTTGGATACCAATCCAGATTAAAAGTCCTGCACCGACGAGTTTGAGATAGGGCAAGGTTAAGAGCTTGACTGCGAAAATCGTTAAAACGATACGCATCATAATTGCTGCGCCAGAACCCCAAAAAATCGCTTTCTTTTGTTGCAATGGTGGCAGTGATCTGGCAGCAAGCGCAATCACAACTGCGTTATCGCCTGAAAGGACGATATTGACGCCGATAATTTGGAGTAGTGGAATCCAAAATGTATTGAGTGAGAGATCCATAGTGTCTTTTTATGGTGAAAGTGTACGTGGGCAAAGGACTCTTATGATTGATATAAGAGTCGCGCGTAGTTTACACCGCGCTTACAGTTAGATACGAAAAAAAACACTGCCTTGCATTGTTGCGAAGCAGCATTTACTCGAGGAATTTTGTAAAACCTGCCACGGGTTCGCGCTCGCTGATCAGGCTGTTTTCTATACGGGAATAATCAGCAAAACCAAGCGCTAGTCCACAGATGACTATCTCGCTCTCCGGGATGCCCGTGACTTTCCTAATGACAGGATGAAAACGATTAAACGCCGCTTGGGCACAGGTGTCCATTTCCCGCGCTCGCGCAGCCACCATGAAGCTTTGTAAAAAACAGCCAAAATCAAGCCAGGATCCGGTATTCATCGTGCGATCCATGGTGAAAATGATGCCGACAGGTGCGTCAAAAAACAGATAGTTACGACCGTGCTGTGCTTGCATGCCAGCTTTATCGTCACGTCCGAGTCCGAGCAGTTTGTATAATTCCAGGCCAACTTTGCGTCGGCGCTCTATATAAGGAGACTCCCAGATGTCAGGGTAATAGCGATAGTCTTCTGTCAGCGCCTCAAACTTTGCTTTGTCATGATAGACCGCCATGATTTCATCGGACAGACGGGTTTTTATGTTTCCTGTCAAAACATAGGCTTTCCATGGTTGCGTATTCGATCCTGATGGGGCTCGTGCGGCGACCTCCAGCATCCGTTCAATATCATCTCGTGCAATAGGTGTTGGTAAAAATGCACGCATGGAGTGGCGTGAGGTCATTGCGTCATCAACAATTTGTTGTTCTTTTGTCTGAATCATTCTGTTTGTCTCATTCAAAACGAAGGCCAGTTTTGGCATTCTTTATTAATAATTCGGGTGGGTTAAAGCGCGGTCCATATTTTGCGGCAAGTTCTTGTGCGCGCAAAGTGAATTTTTCTACTCCATATTGATTCACGAATTGAATTGCGCCTCCCGTCCATTTTGGAAAGCCAATGCCCATAATCGAGCCGATATTGGCATCGCGAGATGATTCTAAAACGCCTTCTTCCAGACAGCGTATGGTTTCGAGGGCTTGAATAAAAAGTATCCTGTCTTTCATATCCTGATAAGGGATGTCTAGCGTGCCCGCACCAAAGTGTTTAGATAGCTCAGGCCAGAGGAATTTTTTACCTTCTGCGGGGTATTCATAAAATCCACCGCCTCCCGCACGTCCAGGACGTTTGAGGATATTCACCATTTTTTCAACTACTGCATCGGCCGTGTGTGGCTGGTAGATCTTACCTTCCGCTTCGAGATCCAGTTTTGTCTGCTGTGTGACAGATATCGACAAAGCCATTGAGACTTCGTCTGCAACAGCCAGGGGCCCTACCGGCATACCGACTTCTACGCTGGCTTTTTCAATCAAGAGTGGGTCGGCGCCGTCTGCCAGCATACTGATGCCTTCATTCCTGAATGTTCTGAATACACGTGAAGTAAAGAAACCCCGGCTGTCGTTGACGACGATCGGTGTTTTGCTAATTTGCATGACGTAGTCATAGGCGCGGGCAAGCGTTTCAGGAGATGTTTGAGCGCCTTTAATAATCTCAACCAGTGGCATTTTGTCGACCGGTGAAAAGAAATGCAAACCTATGAAATTAGGTGCGTTATTTGAAGCCAGTGCCAGCCCTGTAATCGGGAGGGTAGACGTATTTGAGGCGAAAATCCCATTTTCACGCAGCATAGGCTCCGCCTCTTTCGTGACTTGCGCTTTGAGCTCTCGTTTTTCAAAGACTGCCTCGATGATCAAGTCACAATCCTGGAGATCCTTAGCTTGGTCGGTCGGTGTGATGAGTGAAAGTATCGCATCGCGTTTATCTGCGGTTAACAAGCCTTTCTCTATCCTTTTGTTCAGTAATTTTTCTGTGTAACCTTTTCCCTTGAGCGCTGCTGCCATTGATACATCTTTCAATACGGTTGGGATGCCGCGTATGACGTTAGCGTAGGTAATACCTGCGCCCATCAGACCCGCACCGAGTACGCCAACTTTTGTAAATGTAGCTTTAGGAAATCCTTCTGGCCGACTTTTACCAGATTTGATTTCTCCCATCTGAAAAAAGAAGGTATTGATCATATTTTTAGAAACAGGATGCGTGACCAGTTGGGTCATGTACTTAGCCTCGATTTCCAATGCTGAATCAATATCAACTCGCATTCCTTCACTTGCAGCGGCCAGAATTGCCACAGGCGCGGGCATACAGCCGTGATGTTTATTCTCGAGTGCCTCAGAGGTTTGTTTGATGAAGTCCACGAGTTCCGCGCTCTCAGGTTTGCCTCCGGGTATGGTGAAACCTTCTTTATCCCAGGGCTGGGCGGGGTGGGGGTTTTGCCTGATCCATGCGTGGGCTTGTGCCAGTAGCTCCTCAGGCGTCTTTGCGAGACCATTAAGCAAGCCGGCATGAAACGCCTCGGAGGGTTTGATGATTTTGCCTTCCATGACGTAGGGCAGGGCGGCTTTTAGGCCAAGCAGCCTGGTCATGCGCACAACACCACCTGCGCCAGGCAACAGGCCTAGTGTTACTTCTGGTAAGCCGAGCATGATTTTGTCGTCATCCAGACAAAAACGCGCATGGCTCATCAGGCATAACTCCCATCCGCCGCCAAGTGCCGTACCGTTTATCGCAGCCACGACTGGCACGCGAAGCTGTTCGAGTAAACGGTGCTCAAGCTTGGTCGTCATCGATCGCTTGAAAAACTCCTCCGATTGCTCGGGTGTGACGGCCATCAGATCTTTGAGATTACCTCCGGCAAAAAAGGTTTTTTTTGCCGAAGTCAGAACGACTCCTGCGATGTGATCTTGCTCTAATACCAATTTGTGAATCACGTCACTGAATGCCTGCTTGAATGCAACGGTCATCGTGTTAGCAGACTGATCCGGTGCATCAAAGGTAAGCGTCACAATGCCGTCAGCTGTTTTTTCAAATCTAATAGGATTCATAGATGCCTCAGTTATTTTTCTAATTGATTTCTTAATGCGTGATGTAGTGACTTGTACACAGCGTAAATTATAAAAATCACGCTGAATTGGAATCTAACTTGTGATAATAACGCTCTCTGGAGCAGTCCTTTGCCGGGATGTATACACTATAGGAAATTATAGAAAATCCGGTTAGTGACGATTTCCTTGAAATCGTCGTGTTCCGAGCAATTTTCGGGGGAGAATTTAAATGGCTGGACCATTGCAAGGCGTGAAAATCATTGAAATGGCTGGTTTGGGGCCTGCGCCCTTTGCTTGCATGCTGTTAGCAGACTTGGGCGCTGAAGTGATTTGTATTGATCGTCCCGTTTCTGCAGGTGCGCCACACGAAGAAAATCGGACAAATGTATTGCGACGCGGGAAAAAATCCATTGCCTTGGATATGAAACGTCCCGCATCGGTACAAGTTGTTTTGAGGCTGATTGCAAATTCGGACGTTGTGATAGAAGGTTTTCGACCCGGCGTCATGGAACGATTGGGGCTGAGTCCTGAAGTGTGTATGGCCCAAAATCCGGCACTGGTTTTTGGACGCATGACGGGTTGGGGGCAGACCGGACCGTTAGCACATGCAGCGGGACACGATATCAATTACATCGCATTATCTGGTGCATTACATGCAACGGGTACCGCAGAACAGCCGGTCGTGCCATTGAATCTTGTGGGTGACTTTGGCGGTGGTGCCATGCTGCTTGTGGCGGGTGTGCTTTCGGCGGTTATTCACGCTCGGACGACGGGAAAAGGCCAGGTCGTTGATGCTGCAATGACGGATGGCTCTGCTTTATTGATGAGCATGATGTATGGATTTATGGCCTCGGGGCATTGGACTGACCGTCGCGCGAGCAATATGCTGGATGGTGGCGCGCATTTTTACGGTACTTATCAGTGCTCGGATGGTAAATGGGTCGCCATCGGGTCAATTGAGCCGCAGTTTTATGCCTTGCTGATTGAAAAGTCAGGCTTAAAAGATGTGGATATGCTGGCGCAACGCAATCCCGATACCTGGCCAGACATGAAAATCAGGCTCGCTCAAGTGTTCAGCACGCGAACGCGCAGTCAGTGGTGCGAGATTATGGAAGGCTCGGATGTCTGCTTTGCACCGGTCCTGGGAATGAAAGAGGTTGCAGACCACCCACACAACATAGCGCGTCAAACTTTTTGCGAAGTTGATGGGGTATTGCAGCCATCGCCTGCGCCGAGATTCAGCGAAACCACAGTAAATATTGCACATCCGCCTGTGCGAACAGGCGAGCATACCGTTGAAATCCTCGGCAAGTTAGGTTTGACCGAAACAGAAATTAAAGCGCTAGGGTAAAGAGTCCCTGACACGAAGATATTTAACGAATAAAAAATACATCTGGAGAAGAATTAATGTCGAACGACACAGTAGAAGCATTCAGGGATAGCGCACGTGATTTTTTAAGCCGTTCAGAAACAATCGCGCGCCTGCGTTCTTTGCGTGAGAGTACAGAGGGTTTTGATCGCGCGTCCTGGCAGTCCCTTGCTCATGCAGGTTGGCCAGCCGTTTTTATATCCGAACAAGATGGCGGGCTCGGGTTGCATTTGCGTGAAATGTCCGCGATCGCAGAGGAAGTCGGTAAGCATCTATTGCCTGAGCCTTATATCGCCTCAGCTGTTCAGGCAACCGTCGCCCTGTCTCGTTGCCCTCAGGGCGCACTGCGCTCATTACTTCTTGAGCAATTATGTACAGGTGAGTTGATTGCAGGCCTGGCCTGGCAAGAGCAATTAGGTCAATTAACCTGTGAGCAAACAACGACGCATGTCAAAAGCACAGGCGATGGTTATACATTAAACGGCATCAAGCGTTTTGTTGTGCCTGGCCCTGGCGCGGATGGCTGGCTAGTGCTTGCTATGGATGCATCAACACCGATGTTGTTATGGCTGCCTCAGGAGTGTGATGGTGTTGTATATAAAGATCTCCGAAGCGTAGATGGCTCCATTATGCGGGAAATGCACATCAACAATGCGTTCGTTCCTGCCTCGCATCTACTGGCACAAGGGGCCGGGGTCCTGTTAGCGATCAATGAGGCGAATGATTACGCACGGATTATTCAATCGGCAGAGTTGCTGGGTGTGATGCGCCACTCTCTTGCCGCCACGATCGAGTATTTGAATACGCGTAAACAGTTCGGGCGCCAGATTGGTAGTTTTCAAGCGCTCAAACATCGCGCTGTAGATGCTTATATTCAAGTTGAGTTGTCTGCGGCCTGCCTAAGTGAAGTGCTGAACCTGATGGAGGAGGGTGGCCCAGGCTCCCTGCTGTCGAGTCGACTCAAGGCGCGCTGTGCAAGCGCGGCCTTGCTGGTGACAAGAATGGCGATTCAGTTTCATGGTGCCATGGGCTACACCGATGAATGCGATATCGGACTGTATTTCAAACGCAC
>CAIPID010000472.1 GCA_903865015.1 uncultured beta proteobacterium
GCAATTCAAGGACTTGATCAAACAGCCATTTTTCACGCGCGAGCGAACGATCCTGCGCCGAGAGGACTTTGTCTTCCCAGAGCTTGAGCTCAGGGGTGATGTAGCGCTCGGCGTTTTTTAGTGTCTGACGGCGACGATAGTCCTCAGGGACTTTGTCTGCTTGCGCACGACTGACTTCGATAAAGAAACCGTGCACGCGATTAAATTCCACGCGCAATGTGGAGATGCCGGTGCGTTCGCGTTCCCGCGCCTCGAGTTCGAGCAAATAGGTACCGTTATCTGATGAGATGGCGCGCAACTCATCTAGGTCTTCATCAAAGCCTGTTGCAATGACACCGCCATCGCGCACCATCGAGGCGGGTTCCTCAGCGATGGCACGATGGAGCAGCTCATGCATGCCCTCCGGGGGCATCAGCATGCGCGCGGTATCACTGAGCCGCTGACCAATGTGTGGATCAAACTTAGCGCTTGAGCTCTCGACGGCGGACAATACGTTTTTCTGTAGATTGGGTAAAGCCGCTAACGCATCGCGCAAGCTCGCGAGCTCTCTGGGGCGTACCGAAAGCAATGCAATACGTGTAGCGATCCGCTCGAGATCAGGCAACTTGTCCAGATCCGCGCGCAAAGTCTGCAAGACGGACGTTGCGTGGAGCAATTCGCTACTCTGCGTAATTGCACCCATCAAGCATGTGATCGCCGCCTGACGCGCTTGTACGCGAGCATTATCACGCAAAGGGTGATGCAGCCAGTGTCGTAGCAATCGGCTGCCCATCGGCGTACAGCAGGTGTCGAGTATCGAAAAGAGCGTGGGGGCTTCTTCACCGGCAAGCGTGCGTGTGAGTTCAAGATTGCGGCGTGTTGCAGGATCCATCAATACATATTGACTCGCACGGTCAGCAACCAGCGTTTGAATGTGTGATAACGCATGCGTTTGCGTGCGACCCGCATAGCGCAGCAAGGCTCCTGCTGCGCATATTGCGGTGGGCAAGTCATCGACATCAAAACCAGACAAAGACTGTGTTTTGAAATGCGCCAGCAAATGTGCGTTGGCTTGCTCGGCTTCAAAATGCCAGGGTGGGATGCGCGTGGCTGCAGCCTGCAGGGTGAAATCAAACTGTGCATCATCAGCAATGATGATCTCTGCCGGATCGATGCGGTGCAGTTCCGAGTCGAGCGCCTCAGGCGCGCATTCGGTTATTTTGAAGGCGCCATTGGCCAGGTTAAGCCATGCAATCCCCGCCCGAGGGGATTTGCTGCCTTTTTTTGGAATAAATACTGCGGCAACACAGCGATCCGCTTTGGAGGGCAACAAGGCTTCGTCAGTCAGGGTGCCTGGCGTTACGATCCGCACAATCTTGCGTTCAACCGGACCTTTGCTTGCGGCAGGATCACCGATTTGTTCACAAATCGCGACCGACACCCCTTGGGCGACCAGTTTGGCGAGGTATTGCTCAGCAGCATGGTAGGGCAGACCCGCCATCGGGATCGGCACACCATTAGATGAACCACGCCGCGTCAACGTCAGGTTAAGCAGCCGTGCACCACGCTCGGCATCCTCGTAGAACATTTCGTAGAAGTCACCCATTCGGTAGAGCAGCAACAATGGTCCCGCCTCGGCTTTGAGGCGGTGATACTGTTGCATCATCGGCGTATGGTTGCTGAGGTCAGTCTCGGCGTTTTCGTTAAGGCCTTGATTTTTCAAGGTTTATTTTCTCGTTTAATTGCTGATCATCGGCGGATAACGTTCAACTGACCCTTTGGCCAGTACACCCCGTTGTTCTAACAGTTGAACACAACGCATGGTTAGATCAAATGATTTGTAACAAACATGGCTGATCAACGCCAGATGCTTGAGTTGCTCATCGGTCATGCCATCGGGTTTGGTGAAATCCCGGACATACACCATGTCGGCTTCCATTAATTGATTCAGGGGTTGCGTTGGGTTGTTGTTCACAACCATTGGGGAAATAATCCAGTTCTTGATGGCAGCAAAGCAGTGCGGCACAAAACCCTGATTTCTGAGCTCTGCATCGATCTGAGCAAAGGTAGGCTGATTTTCGTACAGGGGCATGAATGAAATTTCTGTCTGAATCGCAACCGTATGGGTCAGCTTTTGGCGACCATGCTTGAATACGTCCATTTCCCCACCTTGAATATCAATTTTCAGATAGTCGAGGTGCTTGATTTCGTCAATGGAATCAAGGGTTCGAGTCTGGATGGTGATTTTTTCTTTCACCTTGCCAAATTCAGCAAAGATCCCAAATGTTTGGAGCATATTTTTGTCTGGAGTTAATAGACTCGTCATGCCCGCGGCCTGACAAATGTTCAGCGTTTGCTCTGAGCCATTTCCAATTGCGTAGGGCAGGTAACGTTCATTCTGTCCTTTTTGCTTTAGCAACACGTTGAGAGCATCTTGCTGGGGCTCAAATCCCGTTACCAGGCAGAGGTTGTTGTTCACCATCATCGGACGATAGGGCGGCTCGCCGTCAATTGGATTCGCGCCGATATCGACTATTTCGGTCAGTCTTGCGGGTTTGAGTAATTGAATAAGGTTTTGAATCGACATGTTCTGGATGAATTGGTTAGGCACTAAATCGTTTGCTGTCAATAATCATAAATGGTTTACGAAACATTACACGTAATTATCGTTTAAGTGATGGACCACTATCCCGAGTATTCTTTGTTCAATATCTTGTTTGTTAAATTTAATGAATTCCATATTTATCCGAATGTTCGACAGATTAAAGCGTGATCGTCTGCTGTTAGTTCTAGCGGGCGTGGCGGTGCTATTGATGTTCTGGTTCAGACCTTCATTTGCAAGCCTGGGCGAAGCCATTGACTGGCCGACTATCACGACACTATCAGGTTTGTTAATCCTAGCGCGCGGGCTTGATGCGAGCGGACTGCTTAATCATCTGGCCACATCGTTGATCACGCATCTGCATCGTGAGCGATCGCTGGCAGCTTTTCTGGTGATCACCGCCGCCGTGCTCTCTACGCTGCTGACCAACGACATTGCATTGTTTGTCGTTGTGCCTTTGACTTTGGGACTACGCCATCTGGCTGTCTTGCCCATCAGTCGACTGATTATCTTTGAGGCACTGGCAGTCAATGCGGGTTCTATGCTTTCACCTATTGGTAATCCACAAAATATTTTGTTGTGGCAGCAGTCCGGTCTCAGTTTTATGTCGTTCGTCAGTCAGATGCTGCCTTTAACTGGAATCATTTTCTTTGCCTTGCTTGGCCTGACTGCTTTACGTTTTCCAGCCAGGAAAATCGAACTCCATGCGGATAAGCAGGAGAAAAAATCCGATCGCTCGCTTGCACAAGTATGTGCGGCATTGTTCGTATTGTTTATCATTGCAGTGGAGTACAAATATTCAGCGTTAGGACTGGTTGTTGTGCTGACAGTTTTGTTATTGCGCGCCCGCAGATTGGTACTCGAAGCAGACTGGCTGCTGATCCTCGTATTCATACTGATGTTTGTGGACATTCATCTGCTGGGGCAATTAACCTGGTTGCACAAGACAATGTCCATGCTCGTGCATGGCACTGCGATGGGTCAGTTATGGCTCGCAGCCATCGTGTCGCAATTTATTAGCAATGTTCCGGCCACGATTCTTTTATTGCAATACACCCCTTCGAGCCAGGCGATTGCTTTTGGTGTCAATGTTGGTGGCTTTGGACTTGCACTGGGATCACTCGCAAATCTGATCGCATTGAGGATGTCGAGTGATAAGGGCATCTGGTGGTCTTTTCACGCATATTCATTCCCGGTGCTCGCGATGAGTTTAGGCGCGGCTGCGCTAGTTCTTTGATTTTTATGATATTTATCTTTTTTTTGGGATCTTCCTGGCATTTGTTTGAACCGCATGTCTCAGTCTTGCCGTACTGATTCCTTATAATCATTTTTTTATTAGGGATTTCCCGCTATAGCCTATCTGGGTGAGCGATGGAAATCGCGTTTTTTTACTAGGCTTAATTATGCAATTTCAGATGTTTTCATTCGCACGTCGCACAGCATTATCAATTTTGGGCGGCCTGGCCTGCTCGCTGGCTTTTCCAGTCGCCGCCCAAGGCAATTATCCCGACAAAGCCGTGCGCGTTGTCGTAGGCTTTTCTGCGGGAGGCACCACGGACGTCGTTGCACGCGTTTTATCTAAAGAACTCTCGGACGAACTTGGTCAGAGCTTTATCGTTGAAAACAAACCTGGTGCCGGCAGCAACATTGCAACCGAATATGTCGTGCGTGCGCCTGCAGACGGCTACACTTTGTTGATGATGGCTGTGACCAGCACCATCAACCAGACTCTGTATCCAAACCTGAAATTTGATGTCACCAAAGATCTGGTGGCAGTCGGTCTGGGTGCAAAGGTGCCTAATTTGCTGGTTGTAAATCCAAAATTACCGGTGAATAGCGTCAAGGAACTGGTCGAATATGCGAACAAGAATCCAGGCAAATTAAATTTTGCCTCCTCGGGTTCAGGCACCTCGATTCACATGACGGGTGAGTTGTTCAAGCTCAACACCAAGATTGACGTTTCGCACATCCCTTACAAAGGTAGCTCGCCTGCGTTGACCGACTTGGTCGGTGGACAGGTCCAGATGATGTTTGACAACATGCCTTCAGCTTGGCCGTTGGTCCAGTCAGGCAAGCTGCGTGCTTTGGCCGTTACAGCCCCCGCGCGCTCGCCCGCTGCACCGGATGTACCGACCATGGCCGAGGCTGGTTTTGAAGGCTTTGATGTGTCGTCATGGTTTGGTTTCATGGCGCCAGCCAAAACCCCTGATGCAGTTGTGCAAAAGCTCAATGCTGCCATTACAAAAGCCTTGTCAAAGCCTGAAGTTCAAAAGCGTTTGATGGACCTTGGTGCCGTTACTCTACCCATGACAACGGCTGAATTCGATGGCTTTGTGAAAAAAGAAGTCGCAACCTGGGGGGCTGTGGTTAAAGCCTCTGGTGTGACGGCTGACTAACTGGAATACACCTCGACCGTGAGGTATCCTCGGCTTTTCGTTGGATTCACCCGGGGCCTTGGCCCCGTTACATAGCGACTTAACCTAGCGACCTAAGATGATTTCAAAAATCGTACCTGATCTTGCTGCAGCAACCGCTGGCATTCAAGATGGCTCCGTAGTCCTGATTGGTGGTTTTGGTGGTGCAGGTCAGCCCCATGAGCTGATCGATGCACTGATCGAACACAAAGCACGTGAGCTCACGATTGTGAGCAATAACGCAGGCTCGGGTCATACCGGGATCGCTGCGTTACTCGAGGCTGGTTTGGTACGCAAAGTCATCTGCTCATTTCCACGTCAGGCTGATTCGCATGTGTTTGATGGTCTGTACCGCGCGGGTAAATTAGAGCTCGAGCTCGTGCCGCAAGGCACGCTTGCGGAGCGTATCCGCGCAGGCGGTGCAGGTATCGGTGGATTCTTTACACGCACGGCGGTGGGCACCCAGCTCGCAGAAGGCAAAGAAATTCGCCACCTCGACGGTGATGATTACGTGTTCGAATTACCAATCAAGGCCGATGTTGCCGTCATCAAGGCACTCAAAGCAGACCGTTGGGGCAATCTGGTCTACAACAAGACCGCCAGAAACTTTTGCCCCGTCATGGCCACCGCTGCAAAGATGACCATCGTCCAGGTTGACGAAATCGTTGAGCTTGGCGACCTGGATCCAGAGGCGATTGTGACGCCAGGTTTGTTTGTGAAACGCGTGGTCCGTAGTCCTACAACGGTAAAAGCATGAAACGTGTAACCAGAGACGAAATCGCAGCACGCGTTGCAAAAGACATCCCTGAGGGCGCGGTCGTGAACCTAGGTATTGGCTTGCCTACCCGCGTTGCGAACTACCTCCCGACCGATAAAGATATCTTTCTTCAAAGTGAAAACGGCGTGTTGGGTATGGGGCCCGCCCCGGCACCTGGCGAAGAAGACTACGACTTGATCAATGCAGGCAAGCAACCCGTGACCTTGCTCAAAGGTGGCAGCTATTTTCATCATGCGGATTCCTTCGCGATGATGCGTGGTGGTCATCTGGACATCTGCGTGCTGGGTGCTTTTCAGGTTTCCCGTTTTGGTGATCTGGCCAACTGGTCGACCGGTGAACCTGGTGCGATCCCTGCAGTGGGCGGCGCGATGGATTTGGCAGCAGGCGCGCGAGACGTGTTTGTCATGATGGATCTGCAAACCAAAGAAGGCGTCAGCAAACTTGTCGAGCAATGTACTTACCCTCTGACAGGCTTGAAGTGCGTATCGCGCATCTACACCGATGTGGCCGTGTTCCAGATCGAGCCAGGTGGTGTGGTGCGCGTGGTCGATGATATGTCAGGTGCAGGCGAAGAAGAATTGCGTCGTATTACCGGACTCGACCTCGTATTCTGAGGATATTTGTCGCTCAATGAAAGCCGACGAATTACTCGTCGACCATTTTGTTCAGACGATGGGCGTCGATCGTAGTGGGCATGCCTTCTACTTTCGATCCCATGGATTCAATTGTTTTGCATAGCGCCGCGATGCGTGCATCCTGCTCAGCGCTGTGCGTGATCAGCTCGTGCAGGACTTTAACGAGCGGGTCGCTCGCACCAGGATCGACCGCATAAGCAGTGAGTTTCTCTGCAGCTTTAGTCGTCGACTCATCTGCTTGCTCAATCACCCGAGCAGGATTACCAACAGCCGTCGCGCCAGCTGGCACAGGTTTTACAACCACAGCATTCGAGCCGATACGTGCTCCATCACCGACAGTAAATCCACCCAGTACCTGAGCGCCTGCGCCAACCACCACGCCTCGGCCGAGCGTTGGATGGCGTTTAGCGCCTTTGTACAACCTGGTACCACCGAGGGTGACACCCTGATAGATTGTGCAGTCATCGCCTACGACTGCGGTCTCACCGATCACCACACCAAAACCGTGGTCGATAAACACGCGACGTCCGATTTGCGCACCTGGATGGATTTCAATACCCGTCATCATGCGTCCCAGATGGGAAACAAAACGACCGAGCCAGAAAAAGTTAGCTTGCCACAAACGGTGCGCCAGTCGATGCGCCATGAGGGCATGCAGCCCCGGATAGCAGGTGATAACCTCGAGCTTGCTACGGGCAGCAGGGTCGCGTTCGAGAATACAGGCGATGTCTTCGCGGAGATTATTCAGCATAGTGTTGGCCATGGTAGCGCAGGGCGCAGAGTGGTTTTGCAATAACCATAAGCTCGGTAAGCATTTGTATAATAAAACTTAGTATTTTGGCATTTCTTGTGGTGACTTGCGAGGTCCGAATCGTGCTGTTTGAATCATTGCGGTGCAAACGCCACGCATCATGTCGACCTCATCCTGAGTCAGGTTATTGCGACTAAACAGGTGGCGCATGCGAGGCATGAGTTTTTTTGGGTAAGCAGGATTTAGGAACTCGACAGCTTCTAACGCCTCTTGCCAGTGCACAAGCAACGCCAGCACCGATTCAGTGCTTGCGGGGCGGCGTCCCGGGGGCGGGAGCCCCTCAACGGGCGCAGGCTGCATTTGCATGAGCGCATAGCGTATTTCCCAGGCGGCGAGTTGCATTGCCTGGGATACGTTCAAAGAACTGTATTCAGGATTCGCTGGGATGTGGCATACGCGATGGCAGAGGCCGATTTGCTCGTTGGTGAGGCCAGACCTCTCGGTGCCAACAACAAGCGCCACACGGGCCTCCTGGTGGCCTCCCAGGTGCTCCCGGGCAGTCTGGGCAGCCTCTCTAATGTCGCAAACCGACGGTCCGAGGTCCCTTGAGCGTGCGGTCAGGGCAAAAGCCAGTGTGACGGGAGCGAGCGCTTCATCTAAGGTGGCGACAATCGGCGCACTGTTTAAAACGTCAATCGCACCACTTGCCAGAGCAATCGCCTCGGGTTGAGTGGTGATTTCAGGTGTTTTAGGGGCCACCAGGACCAGATCATGGAACCCCATGGTCTTGATTGCCCGGGACGCAGAACCGACATTTCCGGGGTGGCTTGGCTCGGTCATAATGAACCGAACACGTGAAAATTGCGTTGTCATTTAAAATCTCGGTTTAGCCTAACAAAAAATACCCACGCATATGCACCCAATGCTTAATACCGCCATCAAGGCGGCCCGGCGCGCCGGAACCATCATCAACCGCGCGAGCATTGATCTTGATCGCATTCAGGTGTCCCGAAAAGGGCCAAGCGATTATGTCACGGAAGTCGATCGCGCTGCCGAAGAAGCCATCATTGATGTGCTGCGCACAGCCTATCCTGACCACTCTTTTCTCGCCGAAGAATCCGGCCAGCACGGTCCGAGCGGTAGCGATGAGCTGCCCGCGCACGAGTGGGTGATTGATCCCTTGGATGGCACGACGAATTTCATTCATGGTTTTCCGACCTATGCGATTTCAATCGCATTGCGTCAGCGTGGTCAGGTCACGCATTCAGTGATCTTTGATCCGTCGCGTAACGAAATGTTTACCGCCAGTCGTGGTGGTGGTGCATTTTTAAATGATCGTCGTATGCGTGTTTCAACGCAAACCCGATTCCACGACGCGCTGCTTGGCGCACGCTGGCCTAGCTCAAAGCTGCCTGATGAGCTCGCGGCGCCTCGTTTTGCCGAGCTCGTGCGCGGTAGTGCAGGTGTGCGTCGTAGCGGATCCGCAGTATTGGATCTAGCCTACGTCGCTGTCGGTCGCCTGGATGGTTACTGCGGCTTGGGCCTCAAACCCTGGGATCTGGCTGCTGCCAGTCTGATGGTACTTGAGGCCGGTGGCTTGATTGCCGACCTCGAGGGCGAGCAAACCTGGATGGAAAGTGGCAATGTGCTCGCAGCAACGCCAAAGATTTTCACCCAGATGCTGACGCACTTGAATGCCGCTGGTACAAAGTAAAGAGATGAGGTTTTAAATGGAATGGCTGCTTGATCCAACTATCTGGGTCGGCCTCTTTACCCTGGTCGTTCTCGAGATCGTCCTGGGGATTGATAACCTGATTTTCATCGCGATTCTGGCGGACAAGCTTCCACCGGCGCATCGCGACCGTGCGCGCGTCATCGGCCTATTGCTGGCACTCGTGATGCGACTTGGTTTGCTGGCGGGCATGTCCTGGCTCGTCCAGCTTAAAGAGCCCTGGATTTCGGTCGCGGGTTTTGATTTTTCCGGTCGAGACCTGATTTTGATGGTGGGAGGGTTCTTCCTGCTTTTCAAAGGCACAATCGAATTGCACGAGCGTATCGAAGGCACGCGTCATCAGGCAACAGGCGCGCGCGTCTATGCGGACTTTTGGGTCATCGTGACGCAGATTGTTGTGCTCGATGCTGTGTTCTCTCTGGACGCTGTCATTACAGCAGTCGGCATGGTCGACAAGCTCCCCGTCATGATGGGGGCTGTGGTGATTGCGGTTGGCATCATGCTGGTCGCCTCAAAGCCACTCACGCGCTTTATTAATGCCCACCCGACCGTTGTTGTGCTGTGTCTGGGATTTTTGCTCATGATCGGTTTTTCGCTGGTAGCAGAAAGTTTTGGTTTTAAAGTCCCCAAAGATTATCTCTACGCTGCGATTGGATTCTCGGTGGTGATCGAGTTGCTCAATCAGGTTGCGCAATACAACGGTCTCAAAATGGAAACCGTGCGTCCGATGCGTGAACGCACAGCAGAAGCCGTACTGAAAATGCTTGGCAAGCAATTGCCCGAGGATGTTGCAGCGCAAGCGGCCGAAATGCCCGGCAAGCCTGCTGTGGTCACTTTCGGCGTAGAAGAACGCAACATGGTCAGCGGGGTCCTGACACTTGCTGAAAGGTCCATTCATTCTGTGATGACGCCGCGTACCGAGGTCTCCTGGGTCAATCTGGATGATGATCCGCAGGTCATCCAGAAACAGATCGCCATGGCACCACATAGTTTTTTCCCCGTGTGTCGCGAGTCGCTTGATAATGTGCAGGGGATTGGCCGTGCGAAAGACATGATCGCCGACCTGATTACGCATGGCCACATTACGCGCGCAAGTTTGCGTGAGCCTATCCTTGTGCACGATACGATTAGTATCATCCGCCTGATGGATACCCTTAAACGCTCACGCGGACAGCTGGTGCTGGTTGCGGATGAGTTTGGGACGATTCAGGGCCTGGTTACACCGATCGATGTATTTGAAGCCATTGCAGGAGAGTTCCCGGACGAGGACGAGACACCAGACATCATCAATGATGGCGCAAACCAGTGGAAAGTTGATGGTGCAGCCGACCTGCATCATCTGGAACAAGTGCTCGAAACAGAAGGACTCGTCGATGACGATGAGGACTACACAACGCTCGCTGGTTACCTGCTTGCGCGATTCGGTCATTTGCCTGCACCGGGCGACAGTTGTGCGTTTGTCTCGCCACATGCGCGCTTTAGTTTTGAAGTCCTTCAGATCGACGGACGCCGAATTGCGCAGGTCAAAATAAAAAAGCAGACTGATTTAGTTGATCAGTCTGCTGGGTCTGACTTTGGTTAAAAAATCAGGCTTGCTCTAAGTCGAACAATGTTGGACCTTCTTCGTCGATGACCATCCAGCCGCCGCGTGGCTGCTGATTGGTCTCAAGATGATCACAATCCCAGTCCGGGAGTACCCAGCGCTCACACACATTGCCGTCTACGTTTAAGACGTTACGACCCGGGCGATGCGTATGACCATGGATAATCAGCGACACACCCGCTTTACGAATCGCTTGCGCGACAGCATCGGCGTTGACGTCCATAATTTCGCTGGTTTTAGTTTGATTCGCAGCCATGCTTTCACCACGCGCTTGAGCCGCAAGCGTCAGACGCTCAGGGATGCTGCGCGAGAGAAAACCAGACTGCCAGGCTGGATTGCGCACCATGGCGCGAAACTGTTGGTACGCCACATCATCCGTGCAATATTCATCGCCGTGACTCAGTAGAAAGGTGCGTGCGCCCACTGTCACGAGTACTTCTTCGGGTAACAGTCTGGCGCCCAGACCTACTGCTAAGGCTTCGCCCATCAGGAAGTCGCGATTGCCGCGACCTAGCCAGACTGGTATCTTTGCTGCGCAAGCTTTAATCGCCATCAAGTCCTGAGCAAGCCAGGGGGGGGCGACCACGGCAACGTCGTCACCGATCCACGCATCAAAAATGTCACCAGGCAA
>CAIPID010000473.1 GCA_903865015.1 uncultured beta proteobacterium
CAGAGTTTTTGTTAATGCGCCATACGATCAATATGTGACAACCGATACCCGTTTCTGGAATGCAAGCGGAATCGATGTCTCGCTCGGTGTAAACGGTTTTCAAGTACAAACTGAATCCCTGATCGCAGTATTTACCGGTGGGATTGCATTTGAAGCACCTCAGATCCCCGCTGATAAAACAACGGTCACGAGCGCAAGTCCAACTATCGTTTATTCACCACCCGAGCGTGCCCAAGAAGATAGTGTATTTACGCTTTTTCAAACGCGTGCATTAGCAATGAAAAAGCCAGACTCTGTAACTGAGAGTTATGTTGTGAATTTCAAGCAATCTATTCGGGGTTTATCTGTCGGCGCACCTGTCGAATTTCGAGGTGTGAGTGTTGGTGAAGTCGTCAACATTGGATTGGCATTTGATCCAAAAACATTTGAAATTGTTCAGCCGGTTGAGTTTTACTTATATCCTGAGCGCATGCAGGCTCGGTCCCTGATAAACGGAGAATTAATTCCCTACCCCAAAACGCGCGCTGAGCAATTAAAACGCATTAAAGCCTTTATTGAAAAAGGACTCCGCGCTCAATTAAGAACCGGTAGTTTGCTGACTGGTCAGCTGTATATAGGAATAGATTTATTCCCCGACGCACCTAAATATAGTTTTGATCTTTCCAAGTCTCCTCTGGAAATACGAGCTATTCCAAGCACGTTAGATAGCTTTGAACAATCTCTAGCGAGTATTGTTAAAAATACCGATATATTGATTAAAAAGCTAGATGCCGAGGTTATTCCCGAGCTCAATAAAACCTTAAAAAATATCAATGTCCTGTCTGCAAGTGATTCTCCTTTGTTATTGGATATGCGCGATTCCTTACGTGATGTATCAAAAGCAGCTAATTCTATGAAAACATTAACCGACATGCTGGATAATCAGCCACAGTCTTTGATATTTGGTAAGCCATCAGAGGGATCAAAAAAATGAGATTACTTCTAGCATTTTTTTCCCTGGTGTTTGTATGCAGTGGATGTAGCTCACCAAAGCCTTCCTATTACACGCTCAGTGCCCCACCTATTGCTCCCTCAATAACGAGCGCTAAAACGGTTCGCTTAATGGTTGGACCCGTATCATTGCCCGACTCCGTAGATCAACCTCATTTGGTCGTCAATAGTAGTAACAACGAGCTTGAAGTCTATAAATACAATCGCTGGGCGGGTTCGCTCAAAGGCGATGTGGGTAGAGTGATTGCTGCCAACCTGGCCCGTGAGCTAGAGATATCAAATATTTGGAGTTTTTCTCAAAGCACTCAAACGAACTATGACTATCAAATCCTCATTGATGTCCAAAATTTGCACAGCAAAGTTGGTGAAAGTGTGTTTGTGGATGTGTTGTGGACCATCAAACCAGCAGCTGCTACAAATAACGCATTAATCGAAACTTCAGACACAAAACGTGCTGGTAAAAAAAATCCTGGTACAGGCCCTGCAACAGGCTTTATTCCCAGAGTGATGATGGGGCGCTCAACAGTCAATGAGCCTGTTACCCGTTCTGGATTAGATGCACTTGTTGCAGCACAAAGTCGTGCTTTTGCAAAGGTGAGTGGAGAGATTGCAGCATCGATTCGTTAGTCGCAGCTTCACTTCGAGCGTAGAGGGAATTGTAAATAAAAGAGATTCGCATGCTCAAGCTAGAGAATACCTTTAGTGAGCTGGAAAGGAATTTTCAGTGGGAGATTCCGGAACGCTTCAACATTGCAATGGCCACGTGTGATAAATGGGCGGATGGATCTGGCCGTCGCGCGCTGATCGTTGAAAACCAGCATGGTGAAGTGCAGACTTACAGTTTTGATCAACTCAAATCACTATCCAATCAGTTTGCCAATGTTTTGGTTGCGAGGGGGATCAAGAGGGGAGATCGAATAGGTATTTTTGTGCCGCAGTGTGTAGAAGCCGTCGTTGCCCATTTAGCGGCTTACAAAATTGGCGCAATCACCATTCCACTGTTTTATCTGTTTGGACCAGACGCCTTGGAGTTTCGTTTGAATGATGCCGGGGCGATTGCTTTGGTCACAGATATAGGTGGCGCCAATAAGATTGAAAGCATCCGTAAAAATTTAACATCATTGAAATCAGTTTATTGTATTGAGCGACATGTAGATGTGTATCCACAGCACTGCAGCTCTTTTTGGAACAGCATTGAATCAGTATCAGATTTATTTTCTCCAATAGATACGTTGGCCGAAGACCCTGCTCTTATTATTTACACTTCTGGCACGACTGGCAAACCAAAAGGCGCCTTGCATGCCCACCGTGTGCTACTAGGACACTTGCCTGGGGTCGAGATTTCACACGATTTTTTCCCTCAGCCGAAAGATTTAATGTGGACTCCCGCAGACTGGGCGTGGATCGGTGGGCTGTTAGATGTACTGTTGCCCTCTCTGTATCATGGCGTCCCCGTCGTTGCGCGCCGTTTCGAAAAATTTGATCCCTCGATGATATTTGCGTTAATAGCCAAGCATCAAATACGTAATATTTTTTTTCCGCCCACAGCACTCAAAATGCTGCGCAGTATTGCTAAACCAAAGCAGCAGTGGAATTTTGCTCTGCGCTCGGTAGCCAGTGGCGGGGAGTCGCTCGGTGATGATCTGATTGAGTGGGGGCGAAACGCTCTAGGCGTCACCATCAATGAGTTTTATGGACAGACTGAATGCAATATGGTGATTTCCGGATGCGCTGTCCAATTTCCACGAAAATCCGGCGCGATTGGTCGCACGGTCCCGGGCCATCGCGTATCGATCGTGAACGAGAATGGAGTGTCGGTTAAGGCTGGCGTTCTTGGCAATATTGCCATCAAGTCACCTGACCCTGTGATGTTCCTCAGTTACTGGAATAACGCCACAGCTACTGCAGAGAAATTTAGAGGCGATTACTTATTAACGGGTGATCTGGGTGAAATGGATGCAGAGGGATATATTCGTTTTATTGGCCGCGATGATGATCTCATCACAAGTGCTGGTTATCGCATTGGACCGGCTCCTATCGAGGAGTGTCTCCTCAAGCATCCAGCGATCAAATTGGCCGCTGTAATCGGTAAAAAAGATCCACAGCGTACGGAAATTGTGAAGGCTTTTATTGTCCTTCATGATGGTTTTCAACCGTCGCAAGGTTTAGTCCTCGATATTCAAGATTTTGTTCGTCAGCGCTTGGCTGCACATGAATATCCGCGTGAGATTCGCTTTTTGGATGCGTTGCCGTCTACGCTTACTGGTAAGACAATGCGAAAAATCTTGCGAGAGATGGAAGATTGAGTACCATCTGAGTTAACCTCAACGCAAATTAAGTTGGCACGCAAACGATGTCTATTGAAAGAAAAACGAAGAAAAATAGCCTCAGCTTTACGATTGCTGATTTAGCAACGGAATTCGATGTGACGCATCGGGCGATTCGTTTTTACGAGGATCAAGGACTGCTTGCCCCGCTAAGAACCGGCAAGAGCTCCCAGGTCCGGATGTACTCCAGCTCAGACAGAACGCGTTTGCGCCTGATTTTGCGTGGCAAGCGGCTGGGATTTTCACTTGCCGAAATCAAAGAAATTCTCGATATAAATCTCTACAACAAACCAGGTGGCTCGATCCTGCAGCTTGAGCGTTTTTTGCAAACCTTGGCAAAACATCGCGAGGCGCTAGAGCAGCAAATGGAAGATTTGAACGATCAGCTCAATGAGTTGGCTTCGCATGAACTGCAGTGTAAAAAAATCTTAGCTGACAAAAGGGCAGGCTGATATTTTTTCATAACGTTTTCCCTAGTCCTGACCTGTTTATCTCTAACCTACTGATATAAATGATTAATTTATTTGACGTTTACGTTAACGTAAAGTAAATTGTTGTGATCGATTAAACGAGGTGTCTGATGAGTGTCTTGTCAGTAGAAAGAAAAGCGGAGATTGAGGAGAGCTTTGCAAAACAGGGCTTGATGACAACCTTCCAGGCTCGTCTGGATGACGTCGGACACGGCAAAATGGTCGTGTCGATGCCTTACTCCAAAGCGGTCTCACAACAGCATCAGTTTTTTCATGGTGGTGTGATTGGCGCTTTGGCCGATACCGCGTGTGGCTACGCCGCGATTAGCATCCTGGCCGATGGCGATGCGGCACTGACAGCTGAGTACAAAATAAATTTATTGTCGCCAGCCGATGGCGAGCGACTCATAGCCGTGGGCAGCATCATCAAGCCTGGCCGCACGCTGATAGCCTGTCAGAGCGAAGTGTTCATAGAAAAATCAGGGAAACGCAAACTTTGCGCGGTCATGCTGATGACAATGTGCGTCGTTAAAAACTTGGGACATAAGTAAAAGGAGAATCCACATGAGCAATATTCCAGGCATCAATTTTTATCTGGGTGAGAGTATCGACGCATTGCGCGATGCAGTGAGCGCCTATGCTCAGGCAGAGATCGCGCCGCTTGCGGGGCAAATCGACCGCACGGATCAGTTCCCCATGGATCAGTGGAAAAAAATGGGCGATCTGGGTGTGCTGGGTATTACGGTGGCCGAAGAATACGGTGGCGCCAACATGGGTTATCTGGCCCATATGATTGCTATGGAAGAAATCTCCCGCGCCTCGGCCTCTGTTGGCCTGTCCTATGGCGCACACTCTAATTTGTGCGTCAATCAGATCCATCGAAACGGTACCGAGGTGCAGAAACAAAAGTACCTGCCCAAGCTTGTCTCCGGTGACTACATCGGCGCCTTGGCGATGAGCGAGCCCAATGCAGGCTCGGATGTCGTGAGCATGAAACTCAGTGCCACTTACCTGGATGGCTATTACGTGCTAAATGGCACAAAAATGTGGATCACCAATGGTCCGGATTGCGATGTGCTGGTTGTCTATGCAAAAACAGAACCTGATGCGGGTGCAAAGGGTATGACAGCTTTCCTCGTTGAGAAAGGAATGCCTGGATTTTCAGTCGCTCAAAAGCTCGACAAACTCGGCATGCGCGGTTCTCACACGGGCGAGTTACTTTTTGAAAACGTCAAAGTGCCCGCTGAAAATATTCTCGGCGCGCTCGGTGGTGGTGCCAGAGTGTTGATGAGTGGTCTGGACTACGAACGTGCCGTCTTGGCCGCTGGGCCCTTGGGCATTATGCAATCTTGCATGGATGCAGTGATCCCTTACATCCATGACCGCAAACAGTTTGGTCAGTCGATTGGCGAGTTTCAGCTCATACAAGGCAAGGTGGCCGATATGTACACCACCTTGCAGGCTTGCCGAGCGTATTGTTACGCGGTCGGACGTCAACTCGATGCGCTAGGCTCCGAGCATGTGCGTCAGGTACGCAAGGATGCTGCGGGCGTGATTCTTTACACCGCAGAAAAGGCAACCTGGATGGCGGGTGAAGCCGTGCAGATTTTCGGTGGCAATGGTTACACAAACGAATATCCCGTGGGTCGTTTGTGGCGCGATGCAAAACTGTACGAGATCGGTGCCGGTACGTCCGAAATTCGTCGGATGCTGATCGGGCGTGAATTATTTTCCGAAACGATGTAAGTAGAGAAGGTTGCAGAGATGCCAACACTCGAGACGAAACTCAATAACCGTAGCCCTGAATTTATTGCCAATGCGCAATTGATGCAGTCTTTGGTCGATGATCTGCGCAGCAAGATTACTCAGATCGCTGAGGGTGGTGGCGTAGCCGCCCGTAAAAAGCATACCGATCGCAAAAAGCTCTTGCCGCATGACCGCGTTCAGTTGTTGCTGGATCCCGGCACGCCTTTTCTCGAGTTTTCGCAACTGGCGGCGTATGGAATGTACCCCGAAAAAAACGGAGCCGATGCGGCACCGGGTGCGGGCTTGATCACGGGTATTGGCTCGATCGCAGGTCAGGAATGCGTGATCGTCTGCAATGATGCGACCGTCAAAGGAGGAACCTATTTTCCAATGACGGTTAAAAAGCATTTGCGTGCTCAGGAAATCGCCGACCAGAATCATTTGCCTTGCGTGTATCTAGTTGATTCGGGTGGGGCAAACTTACCTAATCAGGATGAGGTCTTTGCTGACCGGGATCACTTTGGCCGGATCTTCTACAACCAGGCCAATATGTCGGCTAAGGGGATTCCGCAGATCGCTGTCGTCATGGGATCATGTACTGCAGGCGGTGCGTACGTGCCGGCCATGAGTGATGAGAGCATCATCGTCAAGGAGCAGGGAACGATCTTTTTGGCAGGCCCACCTCTGGTCAAGGCCGCCACAGGCGAGGTAGTCAGCGCCGAGGATCTGGGCGGAGCGGATGTGCATACGCGGCTTTCTGGTGTGGCGGATCATTTGGCTCAAAATGACGCGCACGCGCTAAGTATTGCCCGTAGTGTCGTGGCAAACCTTAATCGCAAAAAGCCCGAGCCTTTGGTGCGTCAGCCTCCTGTCGATCCTTTATATGCCTCCCACGAGATGTATGGCGTGATCCCAACCGATACGCGCAAGCCCTACGATGTCAGGGAGGTGATTGCCCGCCTGGTGGATGGCTCGCAGTTTGATGAATTCAAAGCCCGCTTTGGTACGACACTGGTCACCGGTTTTGCGCATATCGATGGCTACCCGGTTGGCATTGTGGCCAACAATGGAATCTTGTTTTCTGAAAGTGCCTTAAAGGGCGCGCACTTTATTGAGTTGTGCTGTCAGAGAAAAATCCCACTTATTTTTCTGCAGAATATCACCGGTTTCATGGTGGGTCGTAAATACGAAAACGAAGGCATCGCAAGAAACGGCGCCAAAATGGTGACGGCTGTCGCGTCTGCACAGGTTCCTAAATTTACCGTAATCATTGGTGGATCGTTTGGTGCGGGTAATTACGGCATGTGTGGTCGAGGCTTTAGTCCGCGCATGTTGTGGATGTGGCCCAATGCGCGTATTTCCGTGATGGGTGGAGAGCAGGCCGCCAGCGTATTGGCAACAGTGCGCAGAGACGGTATTGAAAGCAAGGGGGGTACCTGGAGCGTAGATGAAGAGGCGGCCTTTAAAGCCCCCATACGCGAACAGTACGAAGTACAAGGGCACCCCTATTACGCAAGCGCACGCTTGTGGGATGACGGTGTGATTGATCCTAAAGATACGAGAAAAATTCTCAGCCTGGCAATTTCTGCAAGTCTGAACGCTCCGATTCCGGAGACGAAATTTGGCTTGTTCAGGATGTAGAGACCTAATTGGAGAATACAAGTGTTCAATAAAATATTGATCGCCAATCGAGGTGAGATTGCTTGCCGTGTCGCGAGGACCTGTCGTCGTCTCGGTATTAAAACAGTTGCTATTTATTCTGATGCCGATCTTGACGCGCTCCATGTTCAGAGTTGCGACGAGGCCGTGCATGTTGGTGGCTCTGCACCCAAAGATAGTTACTTGCTCGGCGACAAAATTATTCAGCTCGCCTTGGCAAGCGGTGCGCAGGCGATCCATCCGGGTTATGGTTTTCTATCCGAAAATGCCGATTTTGCCCTGGCGTGTGAAAAAGCCGGCTTGGTCTTTATTGGTCCACCAGCCTCAGCCATCTATGCCATGGGCTCGAAGTCCGCCGCCAAATCCCTGATGGAAAGCGCAGACGTTCCTTTGGTTCCTGGATACCATGGTGATAATCAGGATCCAGCTTTTTTGCATGCCCAGGCTGACAGCATCGGTTATCCGGTGCTACTCAAAGCCTCAGCGGGCGGTGGCGGAAAGGGGATGAGAATTATCGATTCAAGTGCGGGATTTATTGCCGCACTGGAGTCATGCAAACGTGAAGCGCTGAGCAGCTTTGGCGACGAAAAGGTCTTAGTCGAAAAATATCTCAGTCGTCCACGGCATATCGAGATTCAGGTATTTGCCGACCGCCATGGTAACTGTGTGTATTTGTTTGATCGGGATTGTTCTGTGCAGCGACGCCATCAAAAGGTGTTGGAAGAGGCACCGGCTCCGCGCGTCAGTCCAGAGATTAAACGGGCGATGGGCCAAGCCGCCGTCAATGCCGCAAAGAAAGTCGGCTACGAGGGTGCAGGGACGGTTGAGTTTATTGCCGAAGCAGACAGCGAGGGCAATGCCGGACAGTTCTTCTTTATGGAAATGAATACCCGTTTGCAAGTTGAGCATCCGGTGACCGAAATGATAACGGGCCAGGATTTGGTCGAATGGCAGTTGCGCGTCGCCACCGGCGAGCCGTTGCCGCTTCTGCAGGATCAGCTTCGTATTCATGGACATGCGCTCGAAGCGCGGATTTATGCTGAAAATCCTGAAAATAATTTTCTACCTTCTACTGGCACCTTGTTCGCGATGGACATGCCTGCAGAGCAGGCTGGCAGCATTCGCATCGATACGGGCGTGCGCATAGGCGATGTGATTAGTCCTTTCTATGATCCGATGATTGCGAAACTCATTGTCTGGGGACCTGAGCGTAAAACTGCTGTATCCAGAATGCGGTCGGCGCTCGATGACACGCACATTATTGGATTATCTACCAATGTCGCCTTTCTGGGGCGTCTCTTAAGGTGTGAGGCTTTCGTAGCAGCTAACCTTGATACCGGCTTAATCGCTAAAAATGAGCGGACTTTATTAAACAAAGATACAAACGTAGATCTCGCGGATCTGGCTTTTCTGCTTGCGCAACGCTTGGCCCTGGACGAAGAGGCTGCTCAATTTGCAGGCCGCGAAAGCAATTCGCCCTGGCAGCGTCAGGATGCGTGGCGCATGAATAAGCCCTGCGTCAGAACGTTTTCCTTTATCCTGGATGGTGAGGCTCAAACATTTTCATTTCAATATTGCTATGAAAAGCAAACGATCGCGCATGGAGATCAACATGCGAACTTTTCTTTTCATAAACACGGTGGTCTTATTCAACTAAACCTGGATGGCGTGCGGGCAACCGCGAGGATTAATGCACATCCTAACTATCCAAACACCTTCCATCTATTTCGACATGGCAAACATCAGGTCTGGCATTATCAGGATCCGATAGCGATGAATTACGCTGAGGAAGCAGCCTCTGGCAAACTCACCGCACCGATGCCTGGCAAAGTGATCGCCATTCATGTCACACCTGGCATGCAAGTGAAAGTAGGTGATCCGCTCCTGGTCGTTGAAGCAATGAAGATGGAGCATACGATCACCGCGCCCTTTGATGGCGAAGTGTTTGAAATCAACTATGCGCAGGGCGAGCAAGTCAGTGAAGGCGATCAGCTGATTATTTTCAAATCAGCTGAGTCGTAGAGTCGCATCACGCGAAAAAAAAGGCGTCTAGGCGTATGTCCTGACGTCTTCGATGAACTTGCCGTCTGCGGGCAGGGTGTTGTTGCCCTCAAAGGACACGTCGGCGCGTAGTTTGGTGACATCCCGGGTTGACTGGATAATCGCCTCTTTCAAGGCAGTTAAGTCCGCGTGGCTTTCCTCTTTGAGTTCGCAATGAAAGGTCATCACTTCACTGCCAATATTGCCACTTACCACAACGCGTGCTTTGCTGATCTCCGGATGCTTTCTGACGATTTCCGCGACTTGTCCCGGGTGGACAAACATGCCTTTGATTTTAGTGGTTTGATCGGCGCGACCCAACCAGCCTTTGATACGCAGATTGCTTCTGCCGCAAGGCGATGCTTTTAAGACAGATTCCGGATCAATCGCTGACAAGTCACCGGTGCCAAAACGAATCAGCGGATAGTCTTTATCAAAGA
>CAIPID010000474.1 GCA_903865015.1 uncultured beta proteobacterium
GATCTGATGCTGATTGTTATTTATTGCAACGGCGTCAACAGGATGGCAAAACACTGACCTGGGTTGGTTTGTATCGTTCCGCCCGGGAAATAGGTTATGACCGCCAAGGCGGCTTTTATGGTGCAGGCATTTGGCTGATTGACATTACCGTTGACGCGCGTACGTTACTCGAGGTCTTGGCAAACCTGGCTAATCAGGTGCGGGACAAGGCGCTGTCTGGCGGCAAGTTTATTAAGCGCATCGCTGATATTCGCTCTGAAATTTCTATGCCCCCACAACTGGGGGCGCTTGCGAGCACGCTTGGTAATTTCGCTGGCGGTGGATGCTCTGCCTCTGGTTCTCTCGCTTTTGTTGTTGCTTCGGATCAGGCGCCCGATATCATCGAATGGGCCCAAAAGAGTAGAACCGCTGAATTATTCAGTACGGTTTTTGTTGGCTCAGCAGATCAGTACGTTGCCAATAAAACTGAATTTCAGCAGATCTATAAATTTAACGGGCTTCAAGAGGCGATTGATGCAGCTTATGTAAAGCGCGTGAGTGATTTAAGTAATCACAATCAAAAATTGAGTAAAGAATGCGAGCAAGCTAAAGACAATCTCACGCAGGCCCTGCTCACGGAAAAGGATGCTAAAGCCAGTTTTCAGCAGATTGAGCAACAGTTGTCATCAGCCCAAAGACAGATTGCAGAACTTAAGAGCGCTCAATCAGTCGTGCGCCAACCGCAATCCAACCACACCGCGATTCAAGACAGCAGGGAAAATGCTGGCGGTTTGAAGTTGTCGAGCGGTCAGGGACTTGTGCCACCCAAGCAGCAAAGATCGACGCCTAATAATATTGTTGATTCTATCGGTCGATTACCTCTATTAATTCTGGCTGGTGTGGTTTTAGGGTTGATTGTTTGTGCTCTGGTTTGGGTGTTCTTTTCGTTTGGTGACTCTGGTCGCAAAGTTAAATCCGCAAATAAAAATGTCTCTATTGAAGTCGCAGAGCCTGTCAAGCCTTTGATTGTCATTGAAAACACTTCGGTCTCTGTCGTGTGCGAGAGTTTCAAAAATAAAATTGCTACAACGGTTTTAGTTAAAGATAAGTCTCAGCCTCTCAAGGTGATTCCAGAGGATGTTATCGATAAGATTAAATATGCTTGTGGGATTGCGGGCCCTGAGTGTTCGCAGGAAATATCTGGTATCAAAGAGAAAATAGGTGATAAGCCTTTTAATTCCAAGGATATTGAGTTGCCTGAAAACTGTGGAACTGAACTGCCAATTTATGGAAATGGGTTTTCAATTATTAAGAAAGAAACCGAAAAAGAATCACCGAAAAAATCTGATCCAAAGTCTAAGGCTGCAAAATGACGACCGTACAACCCGGAGTGATCGAGCGCTTTGAAACTTGGCTCACAATGCCCAGGTTTATTTTCTGGCTGTTGCTGTTGATTGGTCTAAATCTGTTTGTATATTTTTGGTGGATGCATCGCCCCGTTTTTCCAACGGGTAACACGCAGTCTAATCAGGTGATAGGTGGCTTGGAGATTGAAAAGCGAAGACTTCAAGACATGTTGGAGCAAGGCTGTACAGGTCCTGAAATACAAACGCAAGTGCAGAACCCGGATCTGGGTGAATTAATGCAATTGGCTGCAGTGCGCGTTGTGACTGCAGAAGGTCATGGGAGTGGATTTTTTATTGATAAAGACACTGTGCTCACCAACCGGCATGTGATCGCTGGTGCGCCACCTGGAACAATTGCTATTACGAGCAAAAAACTTGGTGATAAGCCATTGCCTGCGAAGTTGATTGCGTCCACTCGAGAAGGACAAGTAGGTGATACAGATTTTGCGTTGCTGAAAATCGATAATGTCCCTGCGGGAGTTAAAGTGCTCAGTATCGCAACAGAACCTAAGCCCTTGCTTGATGTGATTGCTGTGGGATATCCAGGGACTGGAATTCGTGGCGATGCGAATCAGGCGAATCCGGAAATGGTTTTTAATAGAGGTATTGTGAATGTTGTGCAACCGCAGCCGACAGGAGTTGTGTGGGTTTTACATAGCGCTGAAATTTCACCAGGTAGTTCCGGAGGCGCATTAGTTAATTCGTGTGGCCATATCTATGGTGTAAATACTTTCGTTGCACGAGGTGATACGGCCTTCGAAGGCCGCTCGTTATACGCGTTATCGGGAGGTTCTTTGAGAAAGTTTCTGGATCAAGCCGGCCAGTCTTATCAAAAAACAGATGGGCAATGCGGTTCTGCCAAACCTAATTAAGCCCACGCGAAACGAGCCCGATACATCATGCCTAAATTACCCATCATCACACCTCGTAAAGACATCGACGTAAAAGTCGTTTACGGGCAAACGATCTTTGCTTTGTACCAGCAAAGTATGCGCTTGCTGCAAAAAGAAACACAGGATGCACGGCTCACGCATTTCTTTGCCGAGCCTGTTATGAATGCAGTACGAGGCGAAGTGACCTGGCACACTAGA
>CAIPID010000475.1 GCA_903865015.1 uncultured beta proteobacterium
GACCAAGAATCGCTGCAGAGAAAAAACTGTGCCAATGCTTTGATCACGTTGATCCGAAATAGACTGATACTCTGGCTCCTTGTGGATGGAACTTATTACCAGCTCGAAGTCACCCCTGTGCTGTAAAAGAGATTCTTCAAGCACACGAGTTGGTGCCATTTGTAACTGAGTTGTGCCTACACCCACGTATATCTTCATTCAACCTCCTGGGCTATCTTGATCAAGACACTCGACGCCTCGAGTTGCATAAGCGCTTTTTCAAATACAACGGAAAATGGAATAGCGAGACGCTCGGTAGCGTGAGAGTTATTCATCTCCGATTCTTCTACTTTGCGCGACATCGCATCGACGCCATGCAGCCAAATTTCTCGAGTACCCGATCGAACTGCAAAAAGTACCATGGTTAGGATTGAGCTAGCATATTGGGGAAATACAAAATCAACTTGCGTCATGGCATTTTCCAAATCGCGTGTAACCTCTTCAGGACTTGCTTGGTATTCCGGCAGTAGTGACAATCTGACAAACTTCCGTAATGCCCGCATCTTTGAGATGCTTCTAAGAGGATGGTAAGGATAGTTATTTTTACATATAAGAAGACCATAATTCACCTGCTGCAACAAGCGAATCTGCTCCAATCCGTAGCCTGAGTTGTCGACAGTTTCAACAAATACAACATCCCATGATGAGCGCCATTTGACAGCATGGTTGCATGCAAGACAAAAATCCCCCTCGCGAACCCAGAACCGCGTTTGCTCTGCGGAAGGACCTGAGCCGAAGACATGAACACGTTTGCCAACAGCCGCATTTCTTGAGCGCGAGATCAAGGAAACGCCAAAAGCTATAGCCAACAGCCATTGCCAAGAAAAGCTAATCAGCCTCTTCAAGAAGTCTCCAGATTCGTAACGCCCATGACCACTCGCAAAAAATCGGAACCGAAAAGGTCTTCAATCTTCCAAGTGGTATTCGCCAAAATGTTTGCGTAGTTCGGATTCAAGTCAATACGTCTACTCAATAAGTCATCCAGAGTAGAAGGACTCACCAGACGTAAAAAGCTGCGCGAATCAAGCCCACAGGCAGGAACTCCTCGCGTTATGGCGTCTATGCCCATAGTGCTGCTAAAGGTTATAAGAATTTCAATAGAACGAAAAAAATCTTCTTTATTGTCATTGGTTCCTGTTTGGATCTCCACACCTGGTATCGCCTCTAGACCAGCCAATCGATGGTCCATTCGTGATGCAAGCAAAGGAGGAGTCCTAACGATAATCCGAGCGTTACGAAAACATTTACTGTCTCTGACTCGTGCAATGACGGCCTCTGTCTCTGCGACCTGATCCACCCCTTTGATGGCCGCATCACCGGGAATCTGTAGCGCGATACCCACTATCCCCTGACTATTGAACTTAACCTCTGGATTGCAAAAAGCCCCCCCCCAGAGAAGCCGCTGCGCAGTCGAATCGTTTTGGTGAGTCAAGGCGTAAGCAAAACCATGATCGGCAAAAAATCCGCCCACACCTACCCTGAACAACGGCTCCTTGTGCCCTAACTCTTGCGTTACACGGCCAACCACTGGTGATTCAAATACCATGAAATTCGGGTGTAGTCGCGAGATAAACAGTTTGATCAAATGACTTGCGTTAGGGCGGAACTTGGCAGTCCCAAAGAAGATTGCGAGATCAGAGAAAGTGAGCATTGGTAGCCAACTGTCAACCCTCACACCCCCAGCCTGGAGGCGACCACTGATTTGCTTGGCAGCACGCACCTCCATCTCGGACAGTCCTGGATGCAGGTGAAGAAACACTCTTTTTAGAGTTTTATTTTTACTCATAATTAGCACATTTATCAGGGGGAAATACAAATGAACTCAACCACTTCGCCTTTTCGTCGTTTTGCCTACCTTAAGCAGCACACTCAGCCTAAAATTGAAAATTTTTAAAATCAATGCCCGCCGACTTTGGGACCCAAGTTAGCACATCTTCCATACGCTGCTTATAAATAATTACACCCAACATTAACGCCATGTATTTTGTTCCAAAAAAAACAGAGAAGCCAAAGGTAATACATATTAAATACATCAATATTACCGAACGCTCGAGAA
>CAIPID010000476.1 GCA_903865015.1 uncultured beta proteobacterium
CATCGCACTGTTCGAATAAAGCGAGCACATGCTCAGGCGTCATGACAGGAGCATTTACAGAGGCTAGTACCACCGGCAACAACCGGCTCATATCGCTGCATTCGGTGGGCGCACGCAAATGCTTCGCGAGCGCCTGGGGGTCTTGGGTATGCAGACACAGCAAAGCAAACCGGCAGGCCAAAGGTAAATTCAACTGGGCAGCACGATCGATTGCATCGCCCACCTGCGGACTATCGCCCCACCCCGGCATCACGCGAGCGCTCGCTCCAGACTCAACCAGCACGCGCATCATGCGTGACGGCTTCTCACACATCAGTCCACGCGAGAGCTCCTGCCAGACACGTTCGGGCACTAGTGCATCGACCTCTCCTTGATCAACCATTTTGCGGCAAAGCGCAAGTGTCTCGGGTGCGATGGAAAAATCCACAAATCGGGCAGTAAATCGAGCGAGGCGCAAAATCCGCACGGGATCTTCTTCAAAAGCAGGTCCAACATGGCGCAAGATACGCGCACGGATATCTTTCACACCACCCAGGGGATCAAACAATTCACCCGTCATCGACTGTGCAATCGCATTGACTGTCAGATCACGTCGCTTGAGATCCTCCTCAAGCGTGACATCCTTACCTGTATAAAACGTAAATCCTTTATACCCACGTCCAGACTTCCTCTCCGTCCTGGCTAGCGCGTATTCTTCTTTTGTCACCGGGTGTAAAAAAACCGGAAAATCACCGCCAACCGGAATGAATCCTCGCTGCGCCATCTGTTCGGGCGAGGCCCCCACCACCACCCAATCCTGGTCGCCCGCCTCCTGTTGCAAGAGCGCATCACGGACAGCGCCTCCTACAACATATACCTGCAAACCCTCGGTGGCAGGATCTTGCCTCATGGCAAAGGGGACTTGCCGTATGGCTGTGGCACGATCTGACCCAAGCGCTGCTTTAAAGACTGCGGCTCACCCGTAAACATCGCAGCATAGTAGGTCGCGTTGGACATCACGTTCTTCACGTAATCACGCGTCTCATTAAATGGTATGGTTTCGGCAAAAATAGCACCTTCGACCGGCGCACTTAACTTAGAGCGCCAGAGCATGGGGCGACCGGGACCCGCGTTATAACCGGCGCTTGCCAAGACCTGCGAGCCACCTACATCCGACAACACCATCCCCAAATAACTGGTGCCGAGTTTTGTATTGGTATCAAAATCATTGACGTGATGGGGTTTGAAATCGGTTAAGCCAATTTTGCCTGCAACCCAGCGCGCGGTGGCCGGCATCAATTGCATCAGACCGGAGGCACCCACAACAGACTTAGCATCCATGATGAAACGCGACTCCTGACGAATCAATCCATAGACCCAGGCTGGATCCACATCGACCTCTCTGGCCTGCGCGGTCACACGACCTTCGAATGGTGCGATGTAGCGCTGTGAAAAATCAAACTCTTTCAAGGTCTTGTCTGAAGTATTCACCACACGGTCATAGATATGTTCGTGACGGGCGAGCTCGGCGGCAGCCATCAATTGACGATCCGTCATCCCGCGCAGTGCAAAATTCCACTCAGGCACCCCATCCACGCGCCAGCCACGTTTAAACAAGGTCACCGCACGCCGTAAACCAATGTTATTGCGCGCCTGAGCCATCTCTTGCTCTGAGACCATTGGCGGCGGCACGGGCGTCACGATCGGGCGCCCCAACTCCTCGGCGGCAAGCTGACCATAGAAATTAAACTGATCAGCGATCTTTGCATACAGCGCCTGAGACTCAATGGCGTGGTTGGTTGCCGCCAACCCACGCGCACGCCAGTACAACCAGGCAGGCTCTGCGCGTTGCGCAGCGCCCATCTGATCGATCGATTGCCCGATCCATGCCCAGTCAATTTTGGGTTGTCGTAATGCGGCTCTGACCCGCCAGGCATAATTATTCTCAGACAGACGTATTCCTGCTGTCTGCCGATACCAGTCATTGGCCCGGCTATCCAGATTAAAGACTACAAGCAGTGCAAACTGCCCATATACCCACTGCACATTTTGCTTAGGTAATTTATCCGCCCATGTCGTGCGCAATGCACTTTCTGCCGCATTCAGATCCTTACGTGCAAAAACCGCCAAAGCCATTGCAACGATTTCATTACGTGCGGCTGTTTGTGTACCTGTCTGCGTGGCGAGCCATTTCTGGGGATCTCGCATCATGGCGTCATAGGCCGCCAAATCCGCAGAGTCAAACACATAAGCAGCCATGCGTCGAGCATCGACAGGCTTATTGTTCTCAAGTGCATCCTGGATAAAGGTCATCAGATCCGCATTGCTCAACACTTTATCGGCGACGAGCTGATCGAATAGTTTCCAACAGGCCGCAACAGGTGCGAAAATTTTGATGGCTTGCGCAGCGGTCGCACGCTGACCACTCATGTGATTCGCCTCCAGTTGTGCACAGGCAATCTGGCTATTGCTGTTCTGGATCACGCCCAATTCACGCACCGTCACAAAATCCCCAGATCGCGCTGCAGCTAATAACCACTCACCCTTTAGCTTGTCGGCCAGAAAGGAACCTGAATTTTTTTGTAGAAATTCGTTCAGTTGCTGCTTGGTACTTTCAATTCCTGCGGAACCCAGCTGCGTACGCAGCGCCCAGTACTCTGGATAAATACCAAGAATATCGGCGCGCGCTTGTGGCACCAGCGCATTGAGCTGGACCCACTGTTTATTTTTCATCGCATCGCGCGCGACGGCTACCGCACGGGCAGCAGGTGTCGAGTCGGGGGCCGCAATCGACTCCCCTGGCTTGACATTTGTGTTGGGCTGTACGGTTGCGACACTATTTGTGCGTGACGACACCACCGGCGTCGCAATGTCAGGCATGCCGTCGGCTAAAGTCTTAGCCGTCTCAGGCGCCACGGCAGTACTTTGCTGCTGCATCGTACCGTCAGCTTTGAGGATGTAGCTTGTCTGAGCTACAACAGGTGCGCCCAGTGTTGCGCCAGAGATTATCAGAACCGCCGACAGATACGCACTCGGCTTAATAGGCAACAGTATTTGCGCGCATCGCTGCGCACCCGATATAAATTTCTGATACTTTGTTCTTACGTGCATTTAAAAAAGCCCCATCCCTACATCCGTCAGCACCGTTGCGACATATGTCAAAGAATAACGCAGACCAGATCAGAATGTCCTTGCGCGCCGAGCGCGCGGCGATGAGCGCGGCTGCGCGCAGCCAGCAGAGCCAACAATTGTGCCTGCAACTCGCGCAATGGCTACCAGGTTTAGACGGCAAGAAGTCTGCGCCGCTGATCATTGCTGCATTTTGGCCCTTGGCTGACGAACCCGATATCACCCCAGTCCTGCACACGCTGATCCAGGCAGGCCATATCGTCGTATTACCCGTGGTGGCTGTGCGCTCAGCGCCCCTTGAGTTTCATCGCTGGTTGCCTGGAGCCCCCATGACCGCAGGTAATTTTGGCGTCATGGAACCCATCCGCACACAGGCGTTACAACCGGATATTTTGCTCATTCCAACGCTCGGTTATACCGGGCAAGCAGATAGGCTCGGCTATGGCGGTGGATATTACGATCGAACCTTAGCCGCGATGCAAAAGGACGCACACACGCCACTGACGATCGGCATTGCCTGGTCTGAGGGACTGTTAACTGATAAATATCCTCAATATCAGCCACAGGGACACGATATGCCGCTGCATGCCGTACTCAGCCCCCGGGGCTGGAGTCCTGCTGAGCCGCACGCCTCGCCAAGCAAATGATTTGCCAGCAAACTGTCCGCATTAGCCGAAAAATCACCATAAATACCAAGGATTTACAATAATACTTTGGTGTTAGCGTTTATCATCTCCACTATTACAGCTTAATGACGAGTCTTGCACGTCGCTACGTATTCGTAAATGTGCAAACACGTAATTTTTTGAATTCCCCAGGAGACAACCATGACTCTCGCTCAATCAATGCGCGGCATGCTGGCAGGTGTAAGCCTGCTGACAACAATAATGACCGGCTCGGCCCTTGCCCAGGTCTACCCTTCAAAACCGATTTCCCTAGTTGTGCCTTTTGCGGCGGGCGGTCCGACAGATGTTCTGGCTCGCACACTCGCTGCTTCGATGACCAAAAGCCTCGGGCAAACAGTTGTCGTTGAAAACCGCCTTGGCGCGGGCGGCACCGTTGCAGCTGGCGTCGTGGCTAAAGCGGCACCCGATGGCTACACATTCCTGATCCATCACAATGGCATGGCGACAGCACCAACGCTTTATCGCAAACTACCTTTTGATGTGCTGACCGACTTCAGCTACGTCAGCCTGCTTGCCGACGTGCCAATGACATTTTTGGGTAGTAAGAAATTCCCGCCCAACAACATGGCTGAGTTCATTCAATACGCAAAAGCGAATGGCGACAAAATCAACCTCGCAAATGCAGGACTCGGTGCGGTATCGCAACTGTGCGGCACGCTTCTGCAGCAAGCAATTGGCACGGGTTTCACTTCTATCCCTTATTCAGGTACAGGTCCTGCCATGACCGCCCTTCTTGGCGGCCAGCTCGACATCTTGTGCGACCAGACCACTCAAACTTTGCCACAGATCAAAGCGGACAAAGTCAAACTGTATGGCGTCACAACCAAAACACGCTTAGCCTCGCTACCTGATGCACCGACACTCGCGGAGAGCGGCCTGAAGGACTTCGAAATCGTTGTCTGGCATGGCATCTACGCACCTAAGGGCACCCCCCCAGAAGTGATCGCACGCTTTAACCAGGCAGTGAAAGACGCTCTCAAAGACCCTGCAGTGATCCAGAAAATCCAGGATCTTGGTGCGGTGATCGTACCTGAGTCGCAACAGAATCCAGCCGCGCTACAAGCCTGGCTGAAATCTGAAATCACTAAGTGGGGCCCATTACTGAAAGCAGCGGGTCAGTACGCAGACTAATCTTTGAGTCCTGCATGGGGAAAAAGGGAACTCTAACAAAGAGTTCCCTTTTTATTTATCCCAATGATTTATTTAGTTGGAGCATGACGCTAAATCAACAATCAAATCAGGAGTCAAATAAACCGCGCCAAATCGCAAGCGTTGCTTCGGCGTTATTCAATGTATAGAAATGCAGTCCAGGCACATCGTTGTCCAGCAGTGTCTGGCACAGATCGGTCACAACATCGGCACCAAAAGCGCGGATCGATTCCTTGTCGTCGCCCATTTCTGCCAGGCGCAAACGAATCCAGCGCGGCACCTCGGCGCCACACATTTCTGAAAAACGCATCAGCTGATTGTGGTTGGTGATTGGCATAATGCCCGGTACGATCGGAATGCTCACGCCGCGAGCCTGGGCACGATCAACAAAATCAAAATACGCATCCGCATTAAAAAAATACTGCGTAATCGCGCTATTGGCGCCTGCCTGAACCTTACGCACAAAATTATTCAAATCTTGCTCGGGACCCGCAGCCTGGGGATGCATTTCAGGGTAGGCAGCAACCTCAATATGGAACCAGTCACCAGTTTCGCGACGAATGAATTCAACCAGATCGTTCGCATGGCGCAACGCACCCGCAGCATCTGCACCCATACCAGAGGGCATATCGCCACGCAGAGCCACAATGCGACGCACGCCTTCGTCACGATAGCGCTGCAACAACGCTCTCAAATCGTCATGCGAGGCACCGATGCAGGACAGATGAGGCGCAGCATCACACCCGAGACTGCGCATCATACGAACGGTATCGAGTGTACCCTCGCGAGTTGACCCACCCGCACCAAACGTAACACTCACGTAGTGCGGTTCGATCACCAGCATTTGTTTGGCCCCCTCAATCAGGCGCGCACTGGCTGCCTCATCGCGGGGGGGGAAAAACTCCAGGCTAAAAGCCGGACCAACATGAGATGTCATTTGGAAATCAGATTCGTCAAAAAGCCCGAGATCAGGCTGTAAACAATGGCGCCAATCACAGCCCACCAGAAACCATTGACTTTAAAACCAGTCAACATGGATCCGACAAACCAGAATAGCAAGGCATTAATCACAAACAGAAATAAACCGAGTGTGACAATCGTGATTGGCAGCGTGAGCAATATCAGCACGGGCTTGACCAGCATGTTGACCAGGCCAAGAATCAGCGCAGCCCACATTGCAGAACCAAAACTTGCCACCGTGATACCTGGGAGCAAATACGCAACCGCCAACAGCGCCACAGCATTCAAAATCCAGATAAGAAGCAAAGTCATACTGATCTCCAATAAAAGAAACGTGGCGTCCCGCCAGAAATTCTGACGGGATCACCACCTCACAATACTCGAAATTACATCAATAACGGTAGGTTTCTGCTTTGAAAGGACCTTCCTGCTTGACGCTGATGTAAGCCGCTTGTTGTGGCGTCAGGGTCGAGAGGTTGGCACCAATCTTTTTCAGGTGCAGGCGTGCAACTTTTTCATCAAGATGCTTAGGCAACACATAAACCTGACCAGAGGTGTACTGCTCATTGCGCGAGAACAACTCAATCTGCGCCATGGTCTGGTTGGTGAATGATGAGGACATCACAAATGATGGGTGACCTGTGCCGCAGCCCAGATTAACCAGACGACCTTTCGCGAGCAAAATGATACGCTTGCCGTCAGGGAAAATCACGTGATCGACTTGGGGCTTGATTTCTTCCCACTGGAGGTCCTCGATCCCTGCAACGTCGATTTCGTTGTCGAAATGACCGATGTTGCAAACGATGGCCTGGTCTTTCATGCGGTCCATGTGGGCGCGCGTGATGACGTTGTAGTTGCCGGTCGCGGTCACGAAGATGTCGGCTTTGTCGGCGGCTTCTTCCATGGTGACGACTTTGTAGCCTTCCATTGCAGCCTGCAGTGCGCAAATAGGATCGACCTCGGTTACCCAGACCTGCGCGCGCAAAGCGGCCATCGCCTGAGCGGAGCCCTTACCTACGTCGCCGTAGCCCGCGATCACAGCGATTTTGCCTGCGATCATGACGTCGGTCGCACGCTTGACTGCATCAACCAGTGATTCGCGGCAGCCATACAGATTGTCAAATTTCGACTTGGTGACGGAGTCATTGACGTTGATCGCGGCAAAAGCGAGCTCGCCTTTTTTGGACATGTTGTACAGACGCAGCACGCCTGTGGTGGTTTCTTCGGTCACGCCCTTGATCTGGGCCAAACGTGTGGAGTACCACTTTGGATCACGCTTGATCGTGGCTTTGATCGAGCTGAAAAGAATGACTTCTTCTTCGGAGGTTGGGTTATTCAAGACTGAGAGATCTGTCTCGGCCTTTGTACCAAGGTGCAACAACAGTGTCGCATCGCCGCCATCATCCAAGATCATGTTGGCTTGATGTTCGCCAGGCCATTCAAAAATCTTGTGGGTGTATTCCCAGTACTCAACCAGTGACTCGCCTTTTTTGGCGAAAACAGGTGTCCCCACCGCAGCGATTGCAGCAGCTGCGTGGTCCTGCGTCGAGAAAATATTGCATGAAGCCCAACGGACTTCGGCGCCTAGCGCCTGCAGGGTTTCGATCAGCACTGCAGTCTGGATCGTCATGTGCAACGAGCCGGTGATGCGTGCACCCTTCAGTGGCTTGGTCTTAGAGAACTCTTCGCGCGTGGCCATCAGGCCTGGCATTTCGGTTTCGGCGATCTGGATTTCGCGACGGCCCCAATCGGCAAGTGCGATATCAGTAATAACGTAATCTTTGAATTTGTCTGTAACAGCGTTCATGGCTAGGTAAGCTCCGTAAGGCCCGCTAAGCTTTGGAACGGCTGTGTCTAGATGCTGCGTTTACACACCACCGCAACCGCTGCTTGTGCAGGATTGGGTGAGCGCCGTTAAGGCCGGGGAATACCGGCGGTAACGTTAAAGCTTTTGAGCCTGGCGGCCATACTGATCACTTTCGTCGATCACCAACACCGTCGCAACGCTCCTCAAAAGCGGGATTATTGTAACCCGATATCAGACAATAAAGCGAGGGTTTGTACCAAGTACCTTTTTAAGGTACTGGTTCACTCTTTCAGGTCGGGCGCGCGTGAGGTGGCTGATGCAAGGCCATAACGTCATGAGCGGGATCGCCCCAGAAAGGGTAAATTTTTCTGACCAGAGGATCGTGACCCGGGACAAGGTGATCGGGTGAGTCAGCGAGATTACGCAGTGTTTCGTAACCGGCCAGCATTTCGCCGAGATGAAAAACGATTGGGAATGGCGAGGGTTTTTCCATGTTTTCGTAATAATGGCTGGCGTCCGAAGTCAGTACAACCCAGCCCCGTGCAGTGTGCACGCGCACCGATTGCAAGCCTTTGGTGTGACCGCCGATTTTCACCAGCTCAATACCCGGCGCAAGCGTGTGTGCACCATCATAAAAAGACACGCGGTCTGCGTAGACACGGCGGACCAGGTCAACGACGTCTTCGACGTCATAAGCATGGCGAAACAAGCCCTGGCACATATGGCGGCCGCACGCATAATTGACCTCGTCTTCCTGAATATGAAAGCGCGCACGCGGCAACAGATCGATATTGCCCGCATGGTCATAGTGCAAATGCGTCAGCACCACATCGTCAACCTGCTCAGGCGTAATACCCAGCAAAGAGAGTGAGCCGATCGGGCAGCGCAACAGGGTGCGGCCACGCTCGGCAGCCTGACGGGCATTAAATCCGGTATCGACGAGCACCACCCGATCCGCATTGCGAATCACCCAAACAAAATAATCCATAGGCATCGGATCATCGTGCGGATCGTGCGTAATGAAATTATCGCGACGTGTGCGTTTGTCCATCGTTGCATAACGCAAGGCAAACACTTCATATTCAGGCAGTTTCATCATGTCTCCGGATTTAATTTTTATAGCTATTTATGGACTCATTTTGGTCGTGCGCCTGACGCCCTGTCAAGCCCTGCCGCGACAATCAACTTGACACAGGTAAAGCCCCACGCACACAATCGAAGATTGAATCGGCATTCCGACTCATTTTTACTCATACAAACAAGACTCCTGGAGCAACACATGTCAGCAAAAAACGAATTGGCCAAACTGTATAAAGACGGTCTCGAAGTGCGTCGCGATGTACTCGGTACAGAATACGTTGATGGCTCAATCGCCAAAGCCAATGACTTCACGATGGCATTCCAGCACATCACCACCGAAATGTGCTGGGGCTATGCATGGACACGCCCAGGTCTGTCACGCAAAACACGTAGCATGCTCAATCTGGCCATGTTGACTGCGCTGAATCGTTCGGCAGAGATCAAATTGCACGTCAAAGGCGCGCTGACTAACGGCGTGACCGTCGAAGAAATCAAAGAAGTACTGCTGCATGCAACCGTCTATTGCGGTATCCCTGCCGGTCTGGACGCCTTCAAAGCCGCCAATCAGGTATTGGAAGAGCAAGGCGCGTACAACAAAGCGCCTGCAAAAAAAGCCGCTAAAAAAGCACCTGCAAAAAAAGCGGCGGCCAAAAAAGCTGCTCCAGCTAAAAAAGCAGTCGCCAAAAAGGCAGCTAAATAATGAGCACAAAACAAACGATCGGATTTATCGGTCTGGGCAGTATGGGGTGGCCGATGGCCTCTCTACTGCACAAAGCAGGCTACCCATTGCTAGTGATTGATGCCTCGACTGAGCGCGCACAAAAATTCGCCAAAGAAATTGGCGGTACGGTCGCGACCTCTAACCACGCCTTGGCGCAAGGCGCAGACGTTATCGTCACGATCCTGCCCACCAGCGCGATTGTCGACAGTGTGCTCAATGGTCCCGAGGGCGTCATCGCAGGTTTGCGTCCTGATGCCGTGATCGTTGAGATGAGCTCTGGCGTACCGACCATTACACGGACCCTGGCTGAGCAAGTTGCAGCAGCAAAAGGACACCTGGTCGATGCACCTGTCTCTGGCGGTGTACCACGTGCCATCACCGGCGAACTCGCCATCATGTTTGGCGGCAGTACGGCTCTGCTGGAGCGTGTGCGCCCTGTCCTCGAATGCATGGGTAACGCGATCACGCACACCGGTGACGTTGGCTCGGCTCACGCCATGAAAGCGCTCAACAATTTGGTCTCAGCTGGCGGCTTTTTGATTGGCGTTGAGGCACTCCTGATCGGCAAACGCTTTGGACTGGACCCTGCTGCCATGGTCGATGTGCTCAACGCATCAACGGGCATGAACAACTCGACACAAAAGAAATTCAAGCAATTTGTGTTGTCGGGCAAGTACAACGCAGGCTTTGGTCTGGACCTGATGGTTAAGGATCTGAGCATTGCCCTGGGGATCGGCAAGGACACCAATACACCAACACCGTTTGCATCACTTTGTCGTGAAATGTGGGCAGCATCAGCTGCCATGCTTGGACCTGGCCAGGATCATACGGCTGTTGCCAAAATGTCTGAAAAACTCGCAGGCTCAACGTTGTCGGACTAATATCGTCAGACAACACTACGCTGACTACATGTGCTGCACAGTGCGCGTAGTCAGCAATCCATAGCGCACGACCTTAGGCATACGACCCAAGGCAGGCAGGAGACAACGCATGAAAACACTCATCCGCGCAGCAATGTTTGGTTCCGCACTCATTTGTGCGAGCAGCTTTGCGCAAAATTTCCCGACACGCCCAATCTCCATGGTCGTGCCTTACCCCCCAGGCGGCTCAAGCGACGGACTCGCGCGCATTATCGGGCAAGCCATGGGCAAAGACCTTGGGCAACAGGTCGTTGTTGAAAACGTCACTGGCGCAGGCGGCACCATCGGTACGCAAAAAGTCCTCAAATCCGCACCTGATGGCTACACCATCACGTTTGGCAACATGGGCTCGATGGCCATCGCCGCACCGCTCTACCCCAATATCAAATTCGACCCCGTCAAAGATTTCGCCCCCATTGGCGTGGTGGCCGATGTCCCCATGGTGATTTCCGCCAGTAAAAAAAGTGGCTACAAAACGCTTGGCGAGTTTGTCGCGCAATTGAAAAAGGACGGCAAGTCTGTCAACTTTGGTACCGCAGGTCCCGGATCGACAGGTCACATTGGCGCAGCCATGTTTCTCTTTGTCACTAAAACCGATGCCACACTGGTCAACTACCGTGGAGCAGGTCCCGCGATTGCAGACTTGTTAGCCGGCACAGTGGATGCCGTCATCGATCAGACCGTCACTATGATTCCGATTCACACGGGTGGTCGCGTCACAGCACTGGCCGTCTCTGGTAAAAATCGCCTGCCGCAAATCCCGGATGTACCTACATTCGCCGAGGCTGGCGTCCCAGAATATGACTTGAGCGTATGGAACGCGATCGCAGCACCTGCCGGCACACCACCTGCTGTTGTTGACCGCTTAGCCAAGGCACTGTCCAATGCACTGAAAGATCCAGAGGTTGTGGAGCGCTTTGCAAAAATGGCGGCCGTCATTCCTCCCGAATCAGAGCAAGGCCCTAAAGCCTTTGCCGCGCTCATTGCAAAAGATGTGCCACGGTTTACGCAGCTGATTAAAGAGGCAAAAATCTCGGCTGAGTAATTATATTTATGCACGGCAGATAAGCATCCGCGCATTTCAAGCAGATAAAAACAAAGGACCTCCTTGGAGGTCCTTTGTTTTACCAGCGAACTGATTTAGTCCGGCCTGCGTGGGTAGCCCTCAGCCAGGATTCTGGTCCAAACGGTTTTCTTTTCCGCATCGTCCATAAACACCCAGTTCGACACCTCCATCATCGTCCGGCCACAGCCTCTGCAAATATCGTCAAACAATGTCGAACAGACGGCTACGCAAGGCGAATCCGCGCCGTTCGACAAGTCCTCCACCGCGACAGGGCGTGAGTCAGTGTTCAAAGCCTTAAACCGATTTCTTCAGAGCAGCCGCTTTGTCGGTGGCTTCCCAGGTGAACTCGGGCTCTGCACGACCAAAGTGGCCATAGGCAGCAGTTTTGCTATAGATCGGGCGCAACAGGTCAAGCATGTTGACGATGCCTTTTGGACGCAGGTCAAAGTGCTCACGCACCAGCTTGGCCAATTGCTCATCAGGAATCACGCCTGTGCCTTCTGTATAGACCGTGATGTTGATTGGCTCAGCGACACCAATGGCGTAGCTCACCTGAACCTGGCACTGTGTGGCCAGGCCGGCCGCAACAATGTTCTTGGCAACATAACGTGCCGCGTAGGCCGCCGAACGGTCAACCTTTGAAGGATCTTTACCGGAGAAAGCACCGCCACCGTGTGGGCATGCGCCACCGTAAGTATCGACAATGATTTTGCGACCAGTCAGACCGCAATCGCCCTGTGGGCCGCCGATCACAAAACGACCGGTTGGGTTGATCAGAAACTTAGTATTGGGGGTCAACAGGCCTTCTGGGAAGCTTGGACGAATGATGTCTTCGATCACGGCCTCGTGAATGGTCTGCTGTGAAACCTCAGGCGCATGCTGAGTCGAGAGCACCACGGTGTCGACTTCGACAGGCTTGCCATCGACATAGCGGAAAGTGACCTGTGATTTCGCATCAGGACGCAACCAGGGCAGACGACCGTCTTTACGCAACTCGCTCTGGCGCTGAACCAGACGGTGTGCATACCAAATTGGAGCAGGCATCAAGTCAGGTGTTTCGTTACATGCGTAACCAAACATCAGACCCTGGTCACCAGCGCCCTGATTCAGGTAGTCTTCTGAGGAGCGGTCCACACCTTGAGCAATGTCAGGCGACTGCTTGTCGTAGGCCACCAGCACTGCACAACCTTTGTAATCGATACCGTAATCGGTATTGTCATAGCCAATGCGCTTAATGGTGTCACGTGCGACCTGGATGTAGTCGACGTTTGCGGTGGTGGTGATTTCGCCAGCCAGCACAACCAGACCGGTATTGCAAAGCGTTTCCGCTGCAACACGCGCATGTGGGTCCTGGGTAAAAATGGCATCCAGAATCGCGTCGGAAACCTGGTCAGCTACCTTGTCTGGGTGGCCTTCGGATACGGATTCGGAGGTAAAGAGAAAATCGCTTGCTTTAGACATGATCACGCCCTTTATTGGCAAATTGCCAAAATGGTTAAGGAGGTGCGTTGCACCCCGTACCGTGACCTGTGAAAGACTTTGGAATGGGCGCGACGCTTTAGCGGAATTATTTTTTTGCTGGCGAGCGCAAGACATGCCCTCGCCCAACTCAGTCGCCCCGCAAGTTGTCGGTTAACACAGCGACTAATCTTATTTTAAGCGAAAATACGCATATGTTGCTAATACCCACATTTTTATGAGCAGATTGCATAGCTCTCCTCCCAAATCGCCTCTCGCGCCGCAAGGCGAACAAACGCAGTATTGCGACCTGGCATGGCAGCAGTCCATCCGCACACTGAAACGTAAATCACTCAAAATGTGGCTGTTAATCAGCCTGTTTCAATGGCTTGCGAGCCTTTCTCAACAGACACGCATGAGAATTGGGGCGTTTCTGACGCATCTCACCCCTTGGTTGATTCGCAAGCGCATCAAAATCGTGACGCGTAATCTTGAATTGTGTTTTCCCGAGCTCAACGCCCAAGCACGACAAGGCTTGCAACAACAGCATCTTCGCGCTCTGACCCAAAGCTTTGTTGACCGCAGTGTGTTCTGGTTTGGCTCTGCTCAAACCATACGCAGCCTGATTCATGTCACCGGTCATGAACAAGTACCAGATCTGATCGCTGCGCATGGCTCGGTCATGCTACTCGCCCCGCACTTCATCGGACTGGACGCTGCCGCCACGCGACTCACGTTAGAGGGCCCGGAGGGAGCGACCATGTACACCCCACAGAGTAATGCTGACATTGACGCACTGGTCAGGCTTGGGCGCGCCCGATTCAATACCGTGCACTTGGTCAGCCGTCGCGACGGCATCCGCCCATTGATTCGTTACATCGAACAGCACTTACCCATTTACTATTTGCCCGACATGGACTTTGGCCGCAAAGGCGCAGTATTTGTTCCATTTTTTGGGCGCGAGGCCGCAACGCAAACAGCCACGGCACAAATCGCCCGAAAATGGCACCAACCCGTTTTACCTGTTGTGAGCACATGGGATCCACAGACCGGTCATTACACTGTGACCGTGCTACCCGCTCTGACAGATTTCCCGGGCACCGACTCACTCGAGTCGGCCACTGCGCGGTTGAATCTGCATATTGAGTCATGGATAAAAGCTTGTCCGAGTCAGTATTACTGGGTACATCGTCGTTTTAAAACACGCCCGATGGGACAGACCAAACTTTATTGACATTTTGATACAGTAATTTGCACGCGGCAGCCTGCAAATTGGCGATAATGTCAGCATGATCTGGAACTTCACAAAAATGCATGGCGCAGGTAACGACTTTGTCGTGCTTGATGGCGTTCGCCAACCTATCGAAATGACTGCAGCGCGCGCACGCGCCCTCGCTCACAGACAGTTTGGCATCGGCTGCGATCAAATTCTACTGGTCGACACCCCCAACCACCCGCAGGCCGATTTCCGCTATCGCATTTTTAATGCCGATGGCAGCGAGGTTGAGCACTGTGGCAATGGTGCCCGCTGTTTTGTGCGATTTGTCCACGAACAAAAACTCTCCTCCCGCAATCCATTGCGCGCGGAGATCTCTACTGGGCTGATCACACTCGAATCTTTGCCAGATGGCAACGTGACCGTTGACATGGGTCAGACACGCTTTACGCCTGCGGATTTACCTTTTGACGTCGCGGGGCTCGCCACACGCACCGAGGGTCAGGACACGTTGTACGGTCTGCCGATTGGCAGCGAGACAGTGTGGCTGTCAGCCGTCGCGATTTCAAACCCGCACGCGGTTCAAATCGTAGATGACGTCGATCTTGCACCCGTGGCCTCGATGGGGCCCGTGATCGAGTCCCATCCACGGTTTGCACGCCGCGTCAATGCTGGTTTTTTACAAGTTGTGGATCGGCATACGGCCCACTTACGTGTCTATGAGCGTGGCGCGGGCGAAACCCTCGCCTGCGGGACAGGCGCCTGCGCAGCGGTTGCCGCCGGTATCCGGCGCGGCCTGCTTGACTCACCGGTCCGCGTGCGCACACGCGGTGGCTGGCTCAGCATTGCCTGGGACGGTGCGACATTACGCATGACAGGTCCTGCAACAACTGTTTTTTCAGGTAGCGTGGATATTGATCAATTAGTGGCCAGCCTGCCCGGTTAACCCGCGAGCGCTTTGTGCACCATACTGAACTATCCGCGCAGTATTGAATCAAACTCGCTATTAAGCAATCGCAATTCAGCAATCGCAATTAAAAAATCGTACTTAACCAAGCGTCAAGAAAAGAGTAGAGAAACATGAGCGACAACCTGACCGCGCAACACGTGGACAAATTTCTTCAAGAAAATCCTGATTTTTTTGTCGAGCATTCTGATCTGTTCTCCACCCTAGAGGTGCCGCACCCTCATCAGTCACGCGCG
>CAIPID010000477.1 GCA_903865015.1 uncultured beta proteobacterium
ATTTAGTTTATTTATTCGATATTAACTAGGTAGAGTTACGTAAAAAAAAACTAGACAGCTTACGGGTTTTCCCTCACAATATGCACCATGATGACAAAAGTTCTCTTCGTATGCATGGGCAATGTTTGCCGCTCGCCCAGTGCTGAAGGCGTATTCCGCCATTTGATCAAAGACGCCGGCCTCTCTGAGGTGGTGGGAGTTGATTCTGCGGCTACACATAGCTTCCATATTGGTGAGGCCCCTGATGCGCGCGCATTAGTTGCAGCCAAAAAACGTGGATATGAGATCACGCGCACCGAAGCCCGTCAGATTACTCCTGATGACTTCCGTGAATTTGATCTGATTCTGGCTATGGATTGGGATGATTTGTCTGCTTTGCAGCAGCAGTGCCCAAAACCGCATCATCATAAATTGATGTTGTTGATGCGCTTTGCTAATGAATTCGAAGAAGCGACCGTGCCTGATCCGTACTATGGTGGTCCAGAGGGTTTCGGCAAGGTTCTCGATTATCTCGAAGACTCATGTCAGGGCGTTCTAGAGTTGGTGCGTAAACGCGCGACTCAGTATCAGGCCGCCTGATTGTGTTTTTTTTCTGACAAAACCGCGCTTTGCGCGGTTTTTTTTATGACTAGATTTTTCCTGGGACAATGAATTTTTAAGGTAAACCCTAGTCTTTTAGTCGGGTTTAGTTTATACTTGAGTTGTTTAGTCGGGTAAGCGACTGCTTATATATAAAAGGACACTGTCATGCGGCTCACCACCAAAGGACGATTTGCTGTAACGGCCATGATTGACCTAGCTCTGCGTCAGCAAAGCGGTCCTGTCACGCTCTCGGCAATCAGTCAGCGTCAAAACATTTCACTTTCATACCTTGAGCAGCTTTTTGGCAAATTACGCCGCCATGAGCTGGTTGAGAGTGTTCGCGGTCCAGGCGGTGGTTACACGCTGGCCAGGCTGGCGCGCAACATTACCGTAGCAGATATTATTTTTGCTGTGGATGAGCCAATCGATGCGACCAATTGCGGCGGTAAAACGGACTGTACCAGTGGTACGGACGGCAAGCCCGGCATTTGTATGACGCATGAGCTGTGGTCAACGCTCAATCGTAAAATGGTTGACTTTCTCGACTCAGTTTCTTTGCAAGATCTGGTTGATCAGCAACGTATGAAACAGCTCCAGGATGTCACGCATGCGGCAGGAGCCGCTGTCCGGGTCAATGTTCCCGGTGTTTCCATCAAACCTACTGCAGCGATCGCTTGATCTCGTTGTATTAATTTATTTGTTAAAGATTTATCAGGAGTTTCATATGTCGCGTCCCATTTACTTCGATTACTCGGCTACTACCCCAGTCGACCCACGAGTTGTCGACAAGATGGTGCCCTGGTTGTACGAAAACGCAGGTAATCCAGCCTCGCGCAGCCATTCTTATGGCTGGGAAGCTGAGGCCGCTGTTGAACACGCGCGTGAGCAAGTCGCTTCACTTGTTAATGCCGATCCGCGTGAGATTATCTGGACCTCCGGTGCAACCGAGTCAAATAACCTTGCTATTAAAGGTGCCGCTGGATTTTATGCAGAGCGTGGCAAGCACGTGATTACCGTCAAGACCGAGCACAAAGCTGTGCTTGATCCATGTCGAGAGCTAGAGCGTCAGGGTTTTGAGGTGACCTACCTGAATGTTCAGGAAAATGGTCTGATCGACCTGGATGTTTTTAAAGCCGCATTACGTCCTGATACCGTGCTGGTGTCCGTGATGTTTGTTAATAATGAAATCGGCGTGATTCAGGATATCGCAGCGCTTGGCGAACTCTGCCGTGCTAACAATACGATTTTCCACGTTGACGCCGCGCAGGCGACCGGTAAGGTCGCGATTGATCTGCAGACACTCAAAGTTGATTTGATGTCTTTTTGTGCGCACAAGACCTACGGCCCCAAAGGTATCGGTGCTCTTTACGTGCGCCGTAAACCCCGCATCCGTATTGAGGCACAAATGCACGGTGGTGGACACGAACGTGGATTCCGCTCGGGCACCTTAGCGACACACCAAATCGTTGGCATGGGCGAGTGTTTTGCCTTGGCCAAGCTCGAGATGGGCACTGAAAACGAACGCGTCCGTATGTTGCGTGACCGTTTGTGGGCAGGCCTATCCCAGATCGAAGAGGTCTACCTCAATGGCGATCTTGAGCACCGTGTCCCGCATAATCTGAATGTCAGTTTTAACTATGTTGAGGGCGAGTCCCTGATCATGGCCATTAAAGAGCTGGCTGTATCGAGTGGTTCTGCGTGTACCTCGGCGAGTCTTGAACCTTCGTATGTATTACGGGCGCTCGGTCGCAATGATGAACTCGCGCATAGCTCGATCCGTTTCACGATTGGTCGTTTCACTACAGTTGAGCAGATCGACTTTGCAGTCGACTTACTCAAAACACGCGTTGGCAAACTGCGCGATATGTCACCGCTTTGGGAAATGGCAAAAGAAGGTATTGATTTGAATTCGGTTCAGTGGGCAGCCCACTGATCACAATGGTTGGAGAGTAATCATGGCATATAGCGACAAAGTACTGGATCACTACGAAAATCCCCGTAACGTGGGGACGTTCGACAAGGGTGATGATCACGTTGGGACCGGCATGGTGGGAGCACCTGCCTGTGGCGATGTAATGAAATTACAAATTCGTGTCAATGACGCAGGGATTATCGAAGACGCGCGATTTAAAACCTACGGTTGTGGTTCGGCGATTGCATCAAGCTCACTGGTCACCGAATGGGTCAAAGGTAAAACACTTGACGAAGCACTGACGATTCGTAATACGCAGATCGCCGAAGAGCTCGCATTGCCACCAGTCAAGATCCATTGTTCGATTCTTGCCGAGGATGCAATTAAAGCTGCTGTTGCCGATTACAAAGAAAAACACGCAGGATAATTATCATGGCTGTCACACTTACTGCCCAAGCTGCTGATCACATCAGCAAATATTTGCAAAAGCGCGGTAGCGGTCTCGGTTTACGTCTGGGTGTCCGCACCACAGGATGCTCGGGTATGGCTTACAAACTCGAGTATGTGGATGAGGCTGCCGGTGAAGACCAGATGTTTGAGAGCTTTGGGGTCAAGGTTTTCATTGATCCTAAAAGTCTTTCCTATCTGGATGGGACCGAGCTTGATTACGCCCGAGAAGGCCTCAACGAGGGTTTTAAATTTCGCAATCCCAACGAAAAGGCGACCTGCGGCTGCGGTGAATCGTTCACGGTTTAACTGCTTGTGAACGATCAGGATCATTTCGCACTTTTTGGTTTGCCGCATACCTTCGGTATTGATGCGTCTGCTCTCGACGCTGCCTGGAAACGGGTTTCGATGGCTGTGCATCCCGATCGTTTTGCAACGGCCTCGGCCGTTGAAAAACGTGTGGCGATGCAGTGGAGTGCGCGCGCCAATGAGGCGTTGCGTGTCCTGAAAGATCCGCTCGCGCGTGCGCGCTACATCTGCGAGTCTGCTGGTGTTGACTTGCAGACAGAGACTAATACCGCCATGTCTGCTGATTTTTTGATGCAGCAGATGCAATGGCACGAGCGTCTGGACGAGTTAAGCGATCATCCGGATTTGATCGGCGCACAAGACTTTAAAACTGAGCTTTATGCGGCGTTGTCCGAGATCACCGCAGACGTACAATCCCTGCTTGATGAAAAACGTTATGCCGACGCGGCAACACGTATTCGCGAGTGGATGTTTCTTGATAAGTTGATAAAGATCACCGATGGCCTTACTGCAGATATCTGAACCTGGTGAATCACCTGCACCGCATCAGCGCAAACTCGCTGTTGGGATTGATTTAGGTACGACCCACTCACTAGTCGCCTCGGTACGCAGCAGCGTCGCTGAGGTACTCCCTGACGAAAAGGGACATAACCTGGTTGCTTCTGCAGTCTATATTGATGCAGACAAGAATACACATATCGGAGCCGATGCACTGAGCTATCAGGCAGCCCATCCTCTGGATACGCTAGTCTCTGTTAAGCGTCTGATGGGAAAGTCCTATCAAGATGCGTTGGACTCAGGTATGCCTTACGTTTTTTTACCTGACGCACAATCGGTCAAAATTCATACCCAGTACGCAGATTTATCTCCTGTCGAGGTTGCTGCGAAAATTCTCGAAAAACTTAAATTTCTCGCTGAAGGTACGCTGGGCGATGCCCTTGTTGGTGCCGTCATCACTGTGCCTGCCTACTTCGATGATGCGCAGCGCCAGGCAACCCGTGATGCTGCACGCTTAGCGGGACTGAATGTATTACGTCTGCTCAACGAACCCACTGCAGCCGCAATCGCTTACGGTTTGGATCACGCCTCTGAGGGTGTCTATGCCGTCTATGATTTGGGTGGTGGTACCTTTGATATGTCCTTACTGCGTCTATCGCGTGGCGTGTTTGAGGTCGTTGCGACAGGTGGCGATACTGCACTGGGTGGTGATGATTTTGATGCGCTGATTGTTGAGCAAGCGATTGCCCGACATGCTTTGGTCAATGTGGATCACGCTGATCGCCGTGCCTTGCTCAGTGCCGCGCGCGTATTACGTGAGGCGCTCACTGATACTTCCACAGATACTCAGGTTCACACAGAGCATCTCACTTTATCGTCCGGCGCATTAGCACTTGGTTTAAGTCGCGCTGAATTTGAAACGCTTGCGCAACCGCTGGTCGACAAAACAATCGTTTGCGCAAAACGTGCTATGAAAGATGCGGGTCTGTCAGTCACGGATATTAAAGGCGTTGTGATGGTCGGTGGCTCGACCCGCATGCCCGTGATCCGCGCTGCGGTTCAGCGTTTTTTCGAAACGACGCCACTGACGGATCTGGACCCAGATCAGGTTGTTGCTTTAGGTGCTGCGTTGCAGGCAAATCTCTTGGCCGGTAATCGCAATCCAGGCGAAGACTGGCTGCTGCTTGATGTCACCCCCTTGACGCTTGGCATGGAAACTATGGGTGGTTTGGTCGAGCATATTATTCCTCGTAATAGCACCATTCCTGTAGCGCGTGCGCAAGAATTCACTACCTTTAAAGACGGTCAGACGGCACTTGCCCTGCATATTGTTCAAGGTGAGCGTGACTTAGTAAGTGATTGTCGATCCTTAGCAAAGTTCGAGCTGCGCGGTATCCCGCCGATGGTCGCTGGGGCTGCGCGTATTCGTGTCACCTTTCAGGTTGATGCGGATGGTTTATTAAGCGTCACTGCACGTGAGCTTGCCTCGGGTGTTGAGGCCTCAGTCACGGTCAAACCATCCTATGGATTGAGTGACGAAGAGGTCGCCCGTATGCTGACTGATGGTATGGCGCAGGCCGATCATGATGCACAAATGCGCATGCTACGCGAACAACAAGTCGATGCGGCACAACTGATCGAATCTGTTGAGGCTGCCTTATTCGCTGACGCAGATCTGCTGGGTGCTGCCGAGCAGACCCGTATTGAGCAACAATTACACGCAACCCGTTTGATTGCCTCGGGCGACGATGTCGAGGCGATTCGCCTGACGATTAAGGCGCTGTCCGCTGCGACCGATGACTTTGCCGCAAAGCGCATGGATCGCAGTATCCGTGCCGCATTGACGGGACGTTCATTGAACGATGTTGGTTAATTTTTAGATTTATTCAGAGACACATGCCTAAAATTACAGTTCTGCCTCATCCCGACGTTTGCCCCGCAGGTAAAGTCATTGAGGATGCCCCTGAGGGCGTCTCTATTTGTCGCGTGATGCTCGATCACCATATCGAGATCGAACATGCGTGCGAGCTCTCTTGCGCTTGTACTACTTGCCATGTGCTTGTCAAAGAGGGTTTTAACTCTCTTGAACCCGCCTCCGACTCTGAAGAAGATCTGCTCGATCGCGCGTGGGGGCTGTCCACGCAGTCGCGTCTGTCTTGTCAAGCACTTGTAGCCAAAGCAGACCTGACTATTGAGATCCCACGTTATACGATTAACCACGCAAAAGAAAGTCACTGATTAAGGGCAACGACATGGCACGCTTTTCAGCAAATCTAGGTTTTCTCTGGTCAGCACTTCCTTTGCTAGAGCGCATTGAGCTCGCCGCACAAAACGGGTTTAAAGCGATTGAACTGCACTGGCCGTATGACACATCGCCAGAGTCAGTAAGAGACACCTGCAAACGCCTTGGGTTGACGTTACTGGCAGCCAATACGCCACTGGGTCAACCAGGTGAATCCGGACTTGCTGCATTGCCAGGACGTGAGGCGGATTTTCAAAAGGTATTCCAGCAATCACTTGAGTGGTGTGTTACCGCTGGAGCACCAGCCATACATGTCATGCCAGGCGTGATCAAAGAAAGCCAGCGTGGCATTGCAACGCAAACAATGATTAACAATCTGCAGTGGGCGGCTGATCTCGCTGCGCTCAAAGGCATCACATTGTTACTTGAGGCGATTAACCCGCGTGACAAACCTAATTATTTCTATTCCACGCAGTCACAATCAAACGCGATTCGTGAGGCGTGCGGACGCTCAAACATCAAACTAATGTTTGACGTGTATCACGTCGGTGTGGCTGAGGGAGATATCCTGACTAAGCTCGCGCTCTATATGCCGCATATCGGTCATATACAGATTGCTGCAGTACCGAGTCGTGCCGAGCCTGATGAGGGCGAGGTCAACTATCCCGTTGTGATCAAGCGTATTGATGAGCTTGGCTATACAGGCTGGATCGGGGCTGAATACAAAGCGCGGGCGGGCGTTGAGGATGGACTGGGTTGGCTTGCGCAGTATAAAAACTAAACTGACTGCTTCGGATTGAGAGCATTAAGTGTCAGGTAAACATCACAAAGCCAGCCACAACACTAGCGGTAATACGCCTAAAGAAAATAAATGTGAAACGATGATGACCGAGGCGACATTATCCGGTTCCTGCTTGTAGCGGTCTGCGATCATATAGTTAAAAATTGCCGGAGGTAGTCCGGCAAATAAGATCAAGGCCCCGCGCTGGATCGGCTCTAAAGGAAACAGCGAAATCAGGACAAACGTGACGCATAACCTTGAGATGGTCACTAGAATAGAGCCGATCACTCCAACTTTCAGATGTTCGACCTTACTCTCTACCAGTCTGGTCCCTAAGGACAGCAGTGCTAGCGGAACGAGAATATTCCCTATCATCGTTAAGGAAATTTCCAGCCACGCAGGCAGAGAAATTTGGAAGTTTGAAAATAGAACGCCACCTATCGTTGCCCAAACCAGGGGGCTTGCATAGATGAGTTTTGCATCGACTCTGCCACTCATGATGCCAACGCCGACTGAAAACTGCAGCACATTCGAAAACACTAACAGTAAAACAGCCGATGCAAGGCCTTCAGCGCCAAAGGCTAAAAAAGTTAAGGGGATGCCGATTGGGCCTACATTCCCAAACATCACAACCGGTAAAAGCGCTTTTGCACTCGCCCCAGAGAAACGGGCAAAGGGCCATGCGAGCAGACCAGACAACAACATGATCGCGGTTGCGATTAATACAAAATTGCTGGCACTTTTTAAATCGAATTGCTTGGCAGAAAGCGAAATGAAAATTAAACAAGGCAATGCCAAGTCAATCACGATTTGATTGGCACCAACCATGACGGGTTTTTTAAATTTCCCATACATAAACCCTGCGAAGACAATCGCAAAGATAGGCAAGGTAATACTTAAAATTTTCTCGATCATGTCATTACACGCATAGGGCCCGATCGATTAAATACACTGCAGCACATCTGTGAGCGTGGATCCTTCATAATCGGGTCGTTCACCCAGTTCCTCAAAAGGATGTCCAAAACGGTTTACCCAAAACACATCAAAGCCATACCATTTTGCTGCAAGAGCATCCCAAGCATTACTCGAAACAAACAAAATTTCGTTTTTCGAGACAGGAAAATTTTTCAGGAGTAATTGATAAGCTTGAGGTGTAGTTTTAAATAACTTGATCTCTTCAATCGTGATCACTTTATCCAGAAATGGGTCCAAGCCATTGCTCTGCACAACGGTCTTCAACATTTCTCTGCTGCCGTTGGACAAAATCGCCGTTGAGATCCCTTTTTGTTTAATCTCGCTGAGTACGCTCACGCTATCCTCAAAGCCCGTGAGCTTGGCATACTGATCCATCAGTTGCTTTTCTTTGTCAGCAGTCAGATCAAGTAAAAGACGTTTGCAAACATAGCGAAGCGAACGAATTGTCAGTTCCCAAAAGGGCAGGTAGTACTGACTGCCTTCAGGATTCGGGTCACTCATGGTGACCAATCGCGTGTAATCTATTTGACGGTCTCGCCACATCTGCGCAAACGGCTGACCATGACCTGGAAACAGTTGTTCGGCTAGAACACCCATCGAGTAGACGTCAAATAAAGTTCCGTAAGCATCGAAGGCGATTAGTTTGTACATTTTTTATTTACTGTATTAGAGGTTCCGCCATTGTCGTTTAAAACACAGCTCCAACGCTCAATATTTTTAAACTAATTGTCCCTTATTCTGGTCTGGGCAATTTAAATAGCTGTTCACGTCCAATCTTGAAGTAATCTGCTGGGCCGCCAGCCCTCAGTACATGATTCGCTTCTGCAGTTTCGTAAATCCCGTCTTTTAATAAAGACTGAGCAATGTGAATTTGTACAACTTCACCAAGCACGAGCCAAGTCTGCACCTGCTCACCTGAAATACGTTTGAGCTGGATAATCTCTGTACATTTGCATTCGAAAGCAACCTGCGCTCTAGCAACTCTCGCAGGTTTAACCAGGGTTGAGGGCGCTTGTTCAAGACCCGCTGCGTCAAACTCACTGACTTGCGGTGGGTAGGCTACACAGGATTGGTTCATTTCATTGATTAGATCAAACGTCACTAAATTCCATACAAATTCGCCTGTATCTTCAACGTTATTGAGGGTATCTTTACGCCCGACGCTAGAAAACCCAATGATAGGTGGCACGTAGTTAAAAGCATTGAAAAAGCTATATGGTGCAATATTTGACACGCCATGCTTGTTCTGTGAAGAAATCCAGCCAATGGGACGCGGTCCTACAATCGCATTAAATGGGTCGTGCGGTAAACCATGTCCATTCTTAGGTTCATAAGAATAAAAATCTAACATTTCATCACTCCTGATCTGGTCTTGGACTACTAGTCTTAGGTTTGGCTGAGCAATTTACCCATACAACTTATGATTATTATTTATTTCTTTTAAGAATATTAGTAGTATCGTTCGACTAACATATATTCTTGAAAAGAATTAATTAAAAATGGATAAATTTTCTTCGTTGCAAATTTTTGTGCGCGTCGCTGAAACAGGAAGTTTCTCAGCGGTAGCCAAAGAGTTGGGTAAAAGCCAAAGTTCCGTGAGCAAAAGTATCGCCGCACTAGAAAAAAATCTTGGTGCTTTACTGCTCAATCGCACAACACGCTCCTTATCTCTGACTGAAGATGGTGAGCGTTACTTTGAAGAAGTCAGGAGATTGATGACGGAGTTTCTGGATGCCGAATCAATACTGAAAAGAGGGGTTCAACAGATTTCTGGTAATTTGAGAATCGCTGCATCAGTAGGTTATGGTCGAAAAGTTCTTATGTCTCTGGTTGCTCAGTTTCTTAGAGAGCATCGTGATGTCAGCATTGATCTGAACCTGAATGATGGCTGGATAGATATCGTTGAGCAGGGCGTTGATGTTGCGATCCGGATCGGTGATTTACCCGATAGTTCTCTGTTAGCTAAAAAAGTTGGGATTACGCAGCGTTGCTTAGTCGCGAGTCATGATTATTTAACGTCTGTTAAAAAAACAATCGGTATTCCCCGAACGCCTGCTGATTTAGTTAACCATCAGTGTGTAGTCTATACAGGGTTACAGCGCAGAAATATCTGGGAGTTCAACGCGCGCGACGGCACAACTGAAGGTGTCAGGGTATCCGGAAATTTTCAATCAAACAGCTCCATTGCAATCTATGAGGCAGGATTGAAAGGAATGGGTATTTGCTACTCTCCGACCTGGCTGTTTGAGGAAGAAATTAAATCAGGTGAAATAAAAGTTCTGCTCGGCGATTGGTCGATGCGGCCGCTACCGATACACGCAGTTTACCCACCTCAACGCAAACACTCTGCAAAAGTTAAAGCCTTTGTTGAGCATCTATCACGCCATCTCGCGCTGAATGAAGCGCACTGATGGCGAAATAGAATGGTGCCGAAGTCTGAGTGACTAGTCCTCTTTACGCAAATGCGGAAATAGAATCACATCACGAATACTCGGTGAATCCGTAATCAGCATCACCAGACGATCAATACCGATGCCACAGCCACCCGTAGGCGGCATGCCGTATTCCAGTGCACGGATATAGTCGGCGTCGTAGTACATGGCTTCTTCGTCACCGGCGTCTTTTGCTTCGACCTGTGCGTGGAAACGCGCTGCCTGGTCTTCAGGATCATTCAATTCTGAAAAGCCATTGGCGATCTCACGACCTGTGATGAACAACTCATAGCGCTCTGTGATGCCCGGACGGGTATCGGATTCACGCGCGAGTGGTGAAACCTCAATCGGGTAATCAATAATGTAGGTGGGTTCCCACAGTTTTGATTCGGCGGTTTCTTCGAACAATGCTAATTGCAGTGCGCCAAGGCCAGCACGTGCAAGGTTTGGTGCATTGACGTCGACGCCACGCTTTTTCAGCTGCGTGCGGACGAATTCGACATCTGCCAACTCGGATTCACTAAACTCTGGTACGTGTTCGAGGATCGACTGGACAATGGTACGGCGATGAAATGGTTTGGATAAATCGAGCTCACGACCTTGATAGGTGAGGGTGGCGGAGCCTGTCGCCTCAATGGCCGCGGCCCGGATGATCTGCTCGGTGTAGTCCATCAACCACTGGTAGTTTGTGTAGGCGGCGTAAAATTCCATCATGGTGAATTCTGGATTGTGACGCGGGCTCACACCTTCGTTACGGAAATTGCGGTTGATTTCAAAGACTCGCTCAAATCCACCCACGACCAGGCGTTTGAGATAGAGCTCGGGTGCGATACGCAAAAACATTTCCATATCGAGTGCGTTGTGATGCGTCTCGAAAGGTTTTGCCGCTGCGCCGCCTGGGATGGCGTGCAGCATGGGTGTTTCGACCTCCAGGAAACCGTTATCAAGCATGACCTGACGAATCGCGCCAATTGCTTTGCTGCGCGCAGCAAAGGTTTGACGTGTTTGTTCGGTCATGATTAGGTCGACATAACGCTGGCGATACCGTAATTCCTGATCTGCGATGCCGTGGAATTTGTCTGGCAAGGGGCGTAGTGATTTGGTAATCAGCCTGGCTGTTTGCGCATGGATGGATAACTCACCCTTATTGGTTTTAAACATCGTGCCAGTAATGGCCAGTATGTCACCGCTATCCCAGTGTTTGAATGCATCATAGGTCTCGTCGCCAAGCGTGTTTTTATCCAGGTAGATCTGGATGCGACCGGTGCTGTCTTGCAGCGTTGCAAAACTCGCTTTGCCCATGACGCGCTTTAGCATCATGCGCCCGGCAACTGATGCAGGATGCGCCGCCTCGGCCAGTGGCGCTTGCTCCTGCTCGCCGTATGCAGCATGCAGCGCGGCTGCGCGATCAGCAGGAACAAAATCATTTGGAAACGCAACGCCTTTCTCGCGGATCGCGGCAAGTTTTGCGCGGCGTTCAGCGATCAGGTGGTTTTCGTCGTGCAGTGGTGTGTGCGTATCGGTCATGATCAGAATGTGTGTTGACGAATATCGTCGATAGTGGTGGCGCCAAAGGCATCGTTTTCCATTGCGAGGAGCAATTTGCGCGCGACGTCTTCTGGCGTAGTGAGTTGCTTTTGCTGATGTAAGTTAACGAAACGCTCAAGTGAGGGGAAGTCTGTTTTGGGCGTTGCGCGGATGGTTTCCTGCATGGCGGTATCCATAATGCCTGGTGCCATGGATACGATGCGGGCACGCTCACCCTCGTCGAGTTGCGCGCACTCGGCATAGCGATCCATCGCCGCTTTAGTTGCGCAGTAAACGCCCCAGCCAGAGGAGGGGCTGCGACCCGCGCCAGACGATATCAGCATGATGCGACGATCGGTCGTATGACGTGATGCGGCTAACACCTCTGCCGTTAAATAAATGGGTGCTGTGATATTGATCTGGAACGTATCGTTGATGACGCGCAGATCTGTGTACGCGTCCGACTGGGCAATCGGTGTGACCACGCCTGCGTTGTGAATCATTCGTACGCTGCTAAAGCCAGCAACCAGGGCATGTAAAAGTTTGCCTGCACGTTCCACCGCAGCGACATCTGACAGGTCTGCTTCGATCTGGGTCAGCGTGGTGTTTTTAGCTTGGGCAGCGGTCTCAAGTTCCTTGGATTTTTTGCGCGAGAGCGTGACCAGATGACCTTGCTCCTGACCAACTAAATGAATCAGTTGCTCTGCAAGCGCTAAGCCTAGCCCGCGCGAAGTACCTGTCAGAATCGTGATGCGTGGCATGTAACTATCCTTAATTTGATTAACGTGTGGTCGAACCATCAGCAAACCAGTACAAAATGATCAAACGCCTTGCTTGAGGCTGGCCTGAATAAACGGATCCAGATCACCATCCAGGACTTTTTGGGTGTTGGAG
>CAIPID010000478.1 GCA_903865015.1 uncultured beta proteobacterium
CCATATGCTGGGCACGGATCCGCTCGGGCGTGATGTACTGGCGCGCGTCATCGTAGGCGGACGGGTTTCTCTCCTGGTCGGCATTCTCTCAGTCATTGGTGCAGCCAGTGTTGGCACATTGATCGGATTAATTGCGGGATATTACAGAGGCTTTTGGGAAATGTTCCTGATGCGCTGCGTGGATGTGCAACTCGCATTACCTTTTATACTGATCGCGATCACCTTCATTTCTATTCTGGGTGGTGGGCTCGCGAATATTATTTTCTTTATGGTGATCTCCCAGTGGGTGCAATACGCGCGACTCGTCAGAGGGCAAGTGATGTCGCTGCGCGATCGGGAGTTTATCCAGGCGGCGCAGGCGCTTGGCGCATCGGACAGTCGGATTATCCGTCGACATTTATTACCGAATTTAATCGGTCCCATCATTGTGCTGACGACACTGAACGTTGCGAACAATATTTTGCTCGAGAGTAGCCTAACCTTTCTGGGGATCGGTGTTGATCCCATGACACCGAGCTGGGGTGGTATGTTGGCCGATGGCAGAACGTATCTGCAAACTGCCTGGTGGGTCAGCGTCTTTCCAGGTCTGGCGATTATGCTCTGCGTGCTTGGCTTGAACTTGCTGGGCGACTGGTTGCGCGACAAACTCGATCCGACTAGTTAACGTTAATCCAGCCTTGCTGCTGAGGGTGTCTGTATGACTGTGCTTTTTGATAACACGCTTGAACTAAGTTCCACCCAATTGTTGGCGGATCAGAGAGTGGGAGCTTGGTCAGAGCACAAGGTAGAGATTTGGCTTTTTGCAGATTTGCAAACACGCCAGGCGTTAAGTGCGGACCTCGATAAGCAAGGAATCAAGGCAGAAGTATTTTCTGCCTATAAACCGTTGCTGCATTTTTTTCTTGAAAATCAGAGTTTGCAAGACCTCTTTCGCGTTGAAATTCGTTATCCGGTGCACGCCGCTGCTGATAGCAAGAGATTTCTGCTGGAGGCTTATCCGCTCGCCCGAATGTTGCAAGACAAAGTGCTGGTCTGGATTGCGCATCCGGTACAAGAATGTCCACACTATGAGGTGACCTGCATTGATACACGTGGCAACGCCACGCATCACACCATCCTTGCACCTAATCAGATTTTTTCAGATCACCTTGACCGAAGTACCTTGTGCCCGACAGGTTTGCTGCGCGTTACACACAGTGAGACGGGTGATTTAATTCACAGTGAATATTTTCAGACAGAAATTCAGCAGGCTTACCGACAAGTTATGCAATGGGTCCAGACCCACCCATGGGGTCAGGATGAGCCATACTTTGAACGAATGGTAATTCGTATTGATTTGCCGGGTAGCGAATTGTTTGACGTACAAGGAACGCTCCTGAGCAGCACCTATGAGGCATTGCACGAAGATTTGTATTTTTCGATCCTTGAGTTTTTTCAGTCTTACTCAGGACGGCCTCAGGGTGACAGGGGTTTGCAACCTGGGCAAATCGTTCCTGATATTCGCGTAGGCAGTGAGCGGGTTCGGATACAGATCAGTTTGTTTCCGGTGGGTGAGGCACCTCCAAGTCTTATCGCTACGTCAGAAAAAGAATCAAATTTCAATAGTGACTTGGCAACTATTGTGAATGTAAGCGATTTGCAAGCGGTCAATCGACCGCTTTGTGCCACATCCGTAGATCGTGTGTTGAGTACGATTAAGGGTAACGCATTCGAAGTGACTTCGCGCCAGGCGCGCATCATTCAAGGCGTGGTGCATGCCGGTCTTAAGCCTGCGATTGTGCTGACGGGAGGCCAGCACGCCAATGAGCCCTCTGGCGTGATTGGCGCGTTGCGAGGAGGGCATTGGCTGGCTTCGGTTCCTGAGGCGCATTTTGCACTGGTACCCATTGAGAATCCAGATGGCTACCAGCTATATGAGGAATACTGCTCACTACACCCGCAGCATATGCATCATGCTGCGCGTTACACGGGACTAGGCGATGACCTTGAGTATCGTGAACACGCTCCCTGGTATGAACGATCGGCCAGAATGCATGCCGTTGCCGCTACTGGTGCGCAACTGCATCTAAGCCTGCACGGCTATCCCGCGCACGAGTGGACGCGTCCTTTTACTGGCTATGTCCCACGCGGTTTTGAGTTGTGGAGTATTCCGAAGGGTTTCTTTTTGATTGTCCGCTATCAGTCCGCCTTCAAAATGCTGGCCCATGAATGGCTCGGAAAAATAACGTCTCAGATCGCATTGATTCGAGGTTTATCTGAATTTAATGCAGAGCAGTTAAAGGTCTACGCAGCCCATGCTGGAGATGTGCCTTTTGAAATTCATCACGGTATTGCGTGTCTGCTGATGCAAAACGACAGTCAGCCAACCGGCATCAAGCTGGTGACAGAATTCCCGGACGAGAGTGTTTTAGGTGAGGCGTTTCAGTTCGCACAACAAGTACAAACTGAAACGGTGCGGATAGCTTGCGAGACCTGGTGGCAGTTGCATCAAGCGACTTAGTGCTTGATTCCAAGGACGGCGAGTGTTTCGCCATAGCTCAGGGCGCTGTCACATAGATAGGCGACAACGTCGTCAGGCTGCATGTTTTCGAGGATCTGGACCACTTGCTCGGTGATGTCGTTTGACTGGTCAACCCCGGCGACATGGACTTGGACGCCGCTTTCAAACACATTCGTGGGGATGAGTTTTTCTACAACCGTAAAATCGGCTGCAGCAATCACCACATAAGCTTTGACATGCAGGTCCTCTGCGGTAACGTCCATCAGGACGCCACCCTCTACCGTTTCAATCACTTTGCTGTGAATCATGAGGTCCATGGGTTTACGCAGCCTTGGCAGTGACGACTTTTTCTTCGAGTGCGTCGAGTAAGTTTGCCAGCAATAAATTAAGCTCTGCGCACATCAGCGTGAAATCGCCATCGAATTTTTCATTTTCATTAGCCGCCATCTGACTGTCTGTTTCGTC
>CAIPID010000479.1 GCA_903865015.1 uncultured beta proteobacterium
CGTGCAATTGCTACGACGGGTGCGAAACGACCTGCTTCGCTGGCGGATATCCCAACCATTGCCGAATCTGGATTTCCTGGATTTGAGCTATACGACTGGTATGCGCTGTTTTTACCAGCAGGCACGCCTCAGGATATCGTGACACGCCTCCATGCGGAAGTCATGAAAGTCATGGCCTCGCCAGCAATGGTTCAACGGATCGCAGATATTGGTGCGGAAAGCAGCACAGATACACCTGAACAGTTCGCAAAATTTGTCGAGAAAGAAGATCAGGTGTGGAGCAAAATTATCAAAGAAATCGGAGTACGTCCTGAATAGTGCATACCCCGAATAACTTATGCGCGGAATCGTGAGCCCGCGTCAACTGAAATAACATCTCCACTTATATACTTAGCTGCATCCGAGGCAAAGAAGACTGCAAGACTAGCAACTTCTTCTGCCTTACCCATGCGACCGTAAGGCAGATTAGCCATCAGCTTGCCGTAGGCCTGGCGATCGACTTCAGTTTTTGGGTGCAGCAAATTATCGGTTCGAGGGGTATGGATTAAGCCTGGATTGATGCCCAGCACGCGCACACCATGGTCAACGCTTTCAGCTCCGAAAGCTTTAGTGAACGCAATCAGTGAAGCATTGGCAACCGAAGTGCCAATTGAATTTGGATTGAGCTTTTCACCCGCGATACCAATAATATTAATGATGACGCCTGATTTGCGCTGCATCATGTGGGGATAAATCGCACGGCTAAGCATGATGGTTGACATCACCTTGCCTTCGAACCCTTCCCGAAATCCAGCAGGATCGATATTCATCAGACTGCCGCGCGCAATGGCACCCGCTGAATTAATCAGAATATCGGTTTCCGGGAATGCAGCGCCTAGTTCTTCCGCACTACCCGGTTCGGACAAGTTCACTGATTCAATTTGAATCTCGACCGGATACTTACTCTTGATTTTTTCACGTGCCTCTTTGAGCGAATCCAAGTCACGCGCTACAAGTCTTAAGGCACAGCCCTCGGCGGCAAGAGCCTCTGCAATCGCAAAGCCAATCCCTTTTGATCCTCCCGTGACCAGTGCCACCTTTCCCTTGAGGTTGTAATCCATTACTGCTCCAAATTATTTTATTGATTTTTAAACAAGCCCTGACCTGCCAGATATTTGCAGCCAACTTTAGCATTTGGCGAGCTTTGTTTCCACATTCTGAAAACACGGGTGCAAACCATGATTGCCGGGTGTTACTGTTGAATGCATAATAAACAAACACCTCCATACCTATTAAAAACAGAGGCAATATCGATGCGTACATTGAGACAAATCATCAATAAACGAAAATCCCGGCTGAGCAATGCCTTAGCCGTCGTGGGGTTATTTATTTCGCTCACAACTATAACTTCTTGCTTTGCTCAATCAGCACCTGCATACCCAGCTCAACCCATCAAGATCGTGGTTCCATTCCCGCCCGGCGGCGCTACTGACATCATCGCGCGAATCATCGGACAAAAGATGTCAGAGCGCATGGGTGTGAGCGTCATTATCGAAAACAAAGCGGGGGCCAACGGCAATATTGCCAGCGAAGCTGTTGCAAGAGCTGCCGCAGATGGCTACACGCTGCTCTACAACACCTCCTCAATCGCACTGAGTCCCGCGCTATACAAGAACCTGACATTCGACACTCAAAAGGACCTCGCTCCGGTCATTTTGACAACAGTTGTACCGATGCTTCTTGCAGTGAACCCTTCAGTTCCTGTCAACAATGTTACGGAGTTAGCTGCGTTATTGAAATCTAAGCCAGGTCTCATCACATTTGGCTCAGCGGGGATTGGCAACATTACTCACCTCGCCCCACTACTGATGATGGATCAGTTAGGAGTGAGTGCCAATCACATTCCTTACAAAGGCAGCGCACCTTCGGTCATGGCTGTAGTCGCAGGCGAAGTCCAGTTCGATATGGAACCCATGGCAGTTGGCCTGCAGTTTGCAAAGGAAGGGCGAATCAAACCTCTTGCCGTCTCAACTTTGCAACGGTCGCCCGCGTTACCGAATGTGCCTACCCTTGATGAAAGCGGTATGAAAGGTTTTGAAGTCGGCGCCTGGCAAGGAATTATGGCTCCAGGCAAAACACCTGCAGCGATTATCAATCGCCTCAATACCGAAATCATGCAAATCATCGCCATCCCTGAGATCAAGGAAAAGCTCCTTTCCCATGGCGCACAAGTGCTCGGCTCAACGCCAGAACAATACGCAAACTATCTCGATGCAGAAATCAAGCGATGGGATAAAGTCGTTAAAGAAAGCAATACAAAACCCGAATAATTCAAATCAAATCATCAAGAGACAACTTATGAATCTGGATCACATCACCTCAGAACGATTTACAAAAGGCATGGCGTTGCGACGAGAAACGCTTGGCGCAGAATATGTCGATGCAGCGCTTGCAAAAACCACCGGGCTCACAGCACCATTTCAAGAACTTATTACCGAGGCGGTATGGGGACATGTATGGTCACGCGATGTACTAGACCACCGCGTACGCAATCTGATCAATGTCGCACTAATGGTCTCGATGAACAGGCCGAACGAGTTGCGCCTGTACATCAAAGCCAGACGACAAACAGGCGCAACAATAGAAGAAATTGCGGAAGTCATCCTGCATTGCACCGTCTACTGCGGCGTTCCCGCCTCTCTTGAGGCATTCAAGGAGTTTGAACGGGTGCTGGCAGAAGAAAAAGAGGCCGGTCTGACCCCATAAGCGGATCTTTTTGTGTATCGTTCTGTCTATGATCCACATTACAGAACTCCGCCTGCCTGTCGAGCATGCTCCCGAGGCACTGCAAGCTGCGATTATTCAACGCCTGGGCATCACTGCTCAGGATCTGTTGGGTTTCGAGCTCTTCAAACGCAGCTACGATGCACGTAAAAACAGCGCTTTATCATTCATCTATACCGTAGATGTCAGCGTCAAGGATGAATCCGCCGTACTGGCTAAATTCAAGGGTGATTTACACGTCAAACCTACACCAGATACAAGCTATCACGTCGTTGCGAATGCTACGCAAGCCACATCCAAATCATCCAGACTGCGTCCAGTCGTCATCGGGTTTGGTCCATGCGGA
>CAIPID010000480.1 GCA_903865015.1 uncultured beta proteobacterium
CTAAACCGTGGTTTGATGCACTACTTGCCTTTGAGCGCCACAGACAGCCATTGTGCCAGTTGTTCGACGGCCTGATTGGTCGCCTGACGCAGTGCATCCGCACCGCCTGGCGCATCCTGCGTCGCGGCGGGTACCGAAATATCAATCAACAACTGATCCTCTACTTTGGTGCCGCGGATCAACACGACCTGTAACGTTAAATTACCCATGCTCGACGTGCCATCGGTTGAAAACGTTTGCTCAAAGCGTTGCACATTCAAACGTACCTGAGGAAATTCGGCCCCGACACTTTGCTGTAAAACCGCACCCTGCAAGGATAAACGGTCCACCACCCGCTGCGTCAGCAAACGAGCGGGGGGTGCCACCCATTGATAGCTCGTATAAGCCTGGGGCTGACCTGAGTCACCAACACGCCAGACCACCATGGTTTCGTTCAACAGCACGGCCGATACAGCAGCAGGCACAGCAATCGCAGGATTGCGTGGCAGTGCGGTTTTAGGCGCAATGGTGACCGAACCAAGATCGAGTTGCTTGGGCGCGCGTGCACCGGCGCCGCCACCGCAGGCAACCAGCGAAAAACTCGTCGCTGCGATGACTGCGACTGCAATACTGCGTTTAGCGAATTGGTGGGGCGCACCGATCCAATTCGTCAGGATCGAGCATGAGGAAGTAGGGATGTATTTCATGTTGCGCTCCATTAACGTGCCTGCGAGTTAAAACCCGCAAATCCTGCAAAACCCGGCTCACCGGGGCCTGCGGCAGCACGTGGCAAACCAAAGATCAATGATTGCGGAGACTGACCGAGCTGGCGACTGGTCAGCGTAAAAGCGCGTGCGGCATCGGTCACGCTCACAGATAACGCCGTCACGTCAGGTAAAGTCGACACGCGCATTTGCGCAACCATGTCGCGGATGCTTTGCAGGCTTAACGTTGCCTGATGCATCGGACCATCCGGTGCATTGAGCTTATCAATAGACTCAGACAAACCGTCCATCACTTTCGGGAATTTTTTCAACCCCGGCTCCATCGCCTCGACAGTGCGGCTCAAACGCTCAGTCAGCAACGCCGTGTTTTTTAATGACTTTGTGACCGAAGCGATATTTTCATCGCTAGTAATTTTTTCGACTTGGGACAAGACGCGTTCCAGGGAGACCAACATACCACCACCCTGCGATTGCAATCTTTCGAGAAAACTCGGCTTGATCGGTATTTCGGCCAAGTGTTGGGCTGAGGATTCCAGTCTGACTTTGGACGTGCCGTTATCGCGCAACTCCACATTGGAAATACCCGTCACTCCAGCGGTGACGATTTCGGCCCAGGTGGCTTCTGTCACAGGCGCTTTAGGGTCGACACCAATCAAAATACGCACCTGACCAGGTTTGTCTTCAATGAATCGCAAAGACTCAACCTTACCGACAGGTACACCCTGATAGCGCACCTGCGACTGGACAGACAGGCCAGTCACAGGTGAGCTCGCGACCAGTTCATAGGGTTTAAGTGGCACATTCTTTTTACTGATCCAGATTGCAGCAATCGCTGCCGCAATCAGGAATACCAGCGTAAAAAGTCCGGCCAACATGGCATGACTACGATTTTCCATTCTTCACATCCTTGGTATCAAACTGACCGAGCGCACGTTCACCGCGCTCGCCGTGAAAAAATGATTCGATAAAGGGGTGCTTGGTTTGCATCACCTGTTCGATCGTGCCCTCTACCAGCACTTTCTTTTCGGCCAGCACCGCAACGCGCGTCGCAAGCGCACCGATCGTGTCGAGATCGTGGGTCACCATCACCACCGTAAATCCAAGCTCAGCATGCAGGGTCTTGATCAATTCGCAAAACTCATCCGAACGCTGAGGATCCAGTCCCGCAGTCGGCTCATCGAGAAACAACAACTCAGGGTCAAGTGCCAACGCACGGGCGAGCGCGACACGTTTGATCATGCCACCGGACAGATCGGAGGGCATCAAGGCTGCATCACGCGCAGTCAGACCCATCCAGCTCAATCGCATCAACACAACGTCACGAATCAGATCCTCGGGCAAATGATGGATCTCTCGTAACGGCAGGGCAACGTTATCAAAGACAGGCAGCGCTGAAAACAAAGCGCCCGCCTGAAACAACATACCCCAGCGATGCGTCAGGGCAATTCTTTCAGGGCCCACGTAGTCGTGCACAGGTTTACCAAAAACTTTGACCTCGCCTGA
>CAIPID010000481.1 GCA_903865015.1 uncultured beta proteobacterium
CAAAGCAATCGCTGCTGGTGCATCCACCTGCATGATGGGCGGGATGTTTGCCGGAACCGAAGAGGCTCCCGGTGAGGTTGTCTTGTTCCAGGGCCGCTCATATAAATCCTACCGCGGCATGGGTAGCCTGGGTGCGATGGCTGATGGATCTGCCGACCGTTACTTTCAGGACCCTGCTAATAACGCTGACAAGCTCGTACCTGAAGGCATCGAGGGTCGCGTGCCCTACAAAGGCAGCGTCCTTGCCATCATCTATCAGTTGGTCGGTGGCGTGCGTGCCTCAATGGGCTACTGCGGCTGTGCGACGATCGAAGAAATGCGCACAAAGCCAGAGTTTGTGCAGATAACTTCTGCGGGTTTCCGCGAGTCGCACGTCCATGATGTGCAGATCACCAAAGAAGCCCCCAACTACCGCGCAGAATAACTTCTGACGTATACGCTCTCAACGCACCGGCTTATAAGCCGGTGTCTTTTATTCAAACAGGCAAGGCTCTCATGCATCAGCGAATTCTGATTCTCGATTACGGTTCACAGGTCACACAACTTATTGCACGCCGTGTGCGCGAGGCGGGTGTGTATTGCGAGCTCCATCCTGGTGACGTGACATCGGATTTCCTGCGCGAACAGATGGCACTGGGTCTGAAGGGCATCATCCTGTCAGGCAGTCATGCTTCAGCCTACGATGAGGATTCGCTCAAAGTTCCTGGTGCTGTGTTTGAACTTGGTGTGCCTGTCTTGGGTATTTGCTACGGCATGCAAGCCATGGCCCAGCAGCTGGGTGGCGAGGTCAGTCACGCTGATCATCGCGAGTTTGGTTATGCTGAGGTCCGTGCGCACGGTCATACCAATCTGCTCAAAGGAATCGAGGATTTTTCGACTCCTGAGGGCCACGGCATGCTCAAGGTCTGGATGAGCCATGGCGATCAGGTGACAAAATTACCTGCTGGTTTCAAAGTGATGGCCTCGACTCCTTCGTGTCCGATTGCCGGCATGGCTGACGAGACCCGTAAATTCTATGCCGTTCAGTTTCATCCTGAGGTGACGCATACCGTTCAGGGTCAGGCATTGCTCAATCGCTTCGTCAATGAAATATGCGAGTGTACGGGTGACTGGAACATGCCCAACTACGTAGAAGAAGCCGTCGCACGCATACGTGAACAAGTCGGCGAAGATGAAGTCATCCTGGGTTTGTCTGGCGGTGTGGACTCATCCGTCGCGGCGGCACTCATTCATAAAGCGATCGGTGATCGACTGACCTGTGTGTTTGTTGATCATGGTTTGCTGCGTCTGGACGAAGGTAAACAGGTCATGAAGACCTTTGCAGAAAATATGGGTGTGAAAATCATTCATGTCAATGCAACAGAGCAATTCATGGGCAAACTCACGGGTGTGTCTGACCCGGAAGCCAAACGCAAAATCATTGGTAAAGAGTTTGTTGAGGTTTTCCAAACCGAATCAGCCAAACTCAAACAAGCCAAATGGCTCGCTCAGGGCACCATTTATCCTGACGTGATCGAATCCGCTGGTGCCAAAACAGGTAAAGCGGTTGCGATCAAATCCCACCATAACGTGGGCGGGTTGCCAGACACCTTGAATCTTAAGTTGCTCGAGCCGTTGCGCGAGTTGTTTAAAGACGAAGTCCGTAAACTCGGAGTGGCACTTGGCTTGCCGCATGGCATGGTCTATCGTCATCCATTCCCAGGCCCTGGTCTGGGTGTGCGCATCCTGGGTGAAGTGAAAGCCGAATACGCTGATTTGTTACGCCGCGCGGATGCGATCTTTATCGAAGAACTGCATAACCATATGGATCAAGCATCGGGTCTGAGTTGGTATGACCTAACATCGCAGGCTTTTGCCGTATTCCTGCCCGTGAAATCTGTTGGTGTGATGGGCGATGGCCGGACTTACGATTATGTCGTTGCGTTGCGTGCGGTGCAGACCTCTGATTTTATGACTGCGGACTGGGCGCCATTGCCCTATCCATTGCTTGCCAAAGTATCCTCCCGGATAATTAACGAGGTCCGTGGTATTAATCGCGTGGTGTATGACGTGTCGTCAAAACCACCCGCTACGATTGAGTGGGAGTAAATTTATCACCAGATATGACTTCGCCTGACAATCAATTTTAGCTAATGTATATAAATCGTTTTTTACAAGAGCAATTCGGCGCTGACAATTACATCACATTCGAGAAATTGGATAATGGCATTGTCTTTGCAAAAATTGATAATCCACTTGCGACCGCCACGCTTAGTTTGTATGGTGGCCACATCGTTACATGGCAGCCAAAGTCTCAATCCGCACCCGTGCTCTGGCGCTCAGAGCTCGTGCAGTACAAACCAGG
>CAIPID010000482.1 GCA_903865015.1 uncultured beta proteobacterium
AAAAAGTAGCAAAAAATTCCCCAAAACCCCTTGACCTTACTCGGTTTGCCCTTTAAAGTGGGAGAATGTGTCAGAAAGTGGGAAAAACAGCATGTTTCAGGGTGCTTCAGCGATCAATTTAGATGTCAAAGGACGGATGTTAGTGCCGTCTAAGCATCGTGACGCCCTAAAAACAGAGAACGGCCTTCGAGCAACGCTGACAAAAAACCCCGATGGTTGTCTCATGCTCTTTCCGCAGGTCGAATGGGAAAAATTCAGTGAAAAAATTGCGATGTTACCGATGGAAGCGCATTGGTGGCGTCGAATTTTTTTGGGAAATGCCAATGAAGTTGAAGTTGATAGTGCTGGAAGGGTTTTGATTAGTCCTGAGTTGAGGGCTGGTGCGGGAATCGAAAAAGAAGTGATCTTGCTGGGAATGGGGACGCACTTTGAAGTATGGGATGCCAATACATATGCTGTGAAAGAGCAAATTGCTATTTCACAAGGTATGCCAGAAGCACTTCGTCAATTTAACTTTTAATGCGAGGATTTGATGCACATCAGTCATCGCCCGGTTTTACTGGACGAGGCAGTTACTGCCTTGTTGGCAGATCAGCCCCATGTCAGTCCAACTTATTTGGATGGCACATTTGGCAGAGGTGGTCATTCAAGAAAAATATTAGCAAATCTGCCACAAGGTGGCAGATTAATCGCTATGGACAAAGATCCTCAGGCGATACAGGAAGCGAGCAGTATTGAAGATGGACGTTTTAGGATTGTGCATGATTCATTTGCCAACATGGGGGAGTACCTTGAACCCAATAGTTTAGATGGCATTTTATTAGATTTGGGGATTAGTTCCCCGCAAATTGATCAGGCGGAAAGAGGTTTTTCATTTCGTATGGATGGTCCGTTGGACATGCGTATGAATAACAAGGAGGGGCAAAGTGCTCAAGAATGGCTGGCGGTTGCCAGTGAGAAAGAACTACATAAGGTAATCAAGGAATATGGGGAAGAACGGTTTGCTCTATCGATTGCAAAGGCGATTGTTGCTAGCAGGGAGCAAGGCAACATTATTGGGACCACACGACAACTCGCGTCGCTCGTGGCTAGTGTCGTCCGCTCGCGTGACTCAGAGCAAGATCCCGCAACGCGTACCTTTCAGGCTATACGGATTCACATCAACCAAGAACTTCACGACTTGGAAAAAGGATTAGATGTGGCGATGAAACTCTTAAAAATTGGCGGACGCTTAGTAGTGATCAGTTTTCATTCGCTCGAAGATCGAATCGTAAAACAGTTCATGCAGCGTCATAGCAAGGTAGAAATACCTCGCGGACTGCCATTGAGAGAGTCTCAGATTCCAAAATCTCCATTAAGACTCATTGAGAGAACAAAGCCTACAAGTGCTGAAATCAGTAGTAATCCAAGATCACGTTCAGCCGTCATGCGGGTTGCTCAAAAAATCGGGGAGGTGCGATGAATAGAGCCGTAGTCGTTCTCATCCTAGCCCTGATGGGCTGTTCGTTTTTGCTAGTGAATTCGCAACAACGAACCCGTCAGCTATTTATTGAAAAGAATCGTTTAGAAATCCAACAACGCAAACTGAACCAAGAGTGGAATCGTTTGGAATATGAACAAAGAGAACTATCAAGAGCTTCTCGGATTATTGATATCGCAAAAAAACAATTGCATATGAACGATGCAAAGCAGGATAAGACAATCTATTTGAAGGAAAAAGAATGAGGATGCCACGTCCATCCCAATCTTCTGAGTTAGTTCTGCGATTGCCGATGTGGCGATCTAGGGTAGTGTTGTTTTTAATGTTTGCAGGGTTTTGTTCCTTGATCGGTAGAGCTTTTTGGATTCAAGGGGTTGGCAATGACTTTTATGCTGAAAAGGGTAATCGAGTAAAAAGGGTATTAGAGCTCAACGCCATTCGAGGAAAGATTCTTGACCGCAATGGCGCCATCTTAGCAACGAGCTTGGAGGCGAAGACAATCATTGCTTACCCAGATGTTGTACCTGATGATTTAGAAAAATCAAAAGTCATAGCCTTTGCCAAATTATTAGAAATGAGTGAGGCGGAGTTACGTAAGAAATTAGGTGAGTCACGCAGTCAACTTTATTTAAGACGCCAAATTGAGCCAGAAGTAGCGCTTCGCATCAAAGCTTTAGAAATACCTGGAATTGCCATTACAAGTGAATATCGCAGATACTACCCAGAGGGTGAGGCCGTAGCTCACGTCGTTGGTTTTACCAATGTCGAGGACGTTGGTCAGGAAGGCATGGAGTTATCGAATAACACCTTACTAACGGGTAAGAGTGGCCAAAGAAATGTTGTGATAGATCGTCTCGGTAGAGTGGTCGATG
>CAIPID010000483.1 GCA_903865015.1 uncultured beta proteobacterium
CAAATTTCCGCACGGACGGTGACGCATGAGGAAGACCTGCGGTCGAGACAGGCATTTCAAGTTTACCTGCTGTTGGCGTGACAACGGCAGCAACTGCGACAGGAGCAACTGTAACGGGCGCGGTCATTACCGCAGCGTCAGCGGGTGCAGGAGCTGGAGCTGGAGCTACGGGTGCAGCTGCCGCTGGTGCAGCACCTGCGGCAGTCGCTTCAACAGACAACACAACGCTGCCTTGTTTGACCTTGTCGCCTACTTTGACTTCGATCGATATCACGACACCGCCTTGTGAGGCGGGGATCTCCATCGAAGCTTTATCGGATTCAACCGTTATCAGGCTTTGTTCAGCCTTGACGGTATCACCGACTTTAACCAAAATCTCAATGACCTCGACTGAGTCAAAGTCACCAATGTCCGGTACTTGAATAGCAATAATGTTGCTCATAATATTTCTCTCTCTCAAGCGTACTGAGGATTGGCTTTGTTCGGGTCGATGCCGTATTTCTTGATAGCCTCGGCTAATTTAGCGACAGGGATACTGCCCTCGTCAGCTAAAGCGCGCAAGGTTGCCAGTACGACATAGTGGCGATCCACTTCAAAATGCTCACGCAGTTTTGAACGGAAATCCGAGCGACCAAAACCATCGGTACCGAGCACTTTGAAATCACGTCCACGTGGAATAAATGGACGAATTTGATCAGAGAACAATTTCATGTAGTCGGTCGAGGCAATAATCGGCCCTTCAGTCTTGGCCAGCTGAGCCGTTACATAAGGGATTTGTGCCTTAGCCGTTGGATGCAGCAAATTGTGGCGTTCGCAATCCAAGCCTTCGCGACGCAATTCAGTAAAGCTGGTGATGCTCCAGATATCCGCAGACACTCCCCAGTCTTTTTCGAGTAATTCCGCACCTGCCATGACTTCGCGCAAGATGGTGCCTGAGCCCATCAACTGTGCGCGCAGTTTTGACTTACCACCTTTTTTCAGGCGATACATGCCTTTGATGATGCCTTCTTCATCGCCTTTCGTCAGACCGGGCTGCGCGTAGTTCTCGTTCATTACGGTGAGGTAGTAATAAACGTTCTCCTGGTCTTCGACCATGCGTTTTAAACCGTGCTGAATAATGACAGCGAGTTCGTGCGCAAAAGTTGGATCGTAGGAAACGCAATTTGGAATGGTTGAAGAGAAAATATGACTATGACCGTCTTCGTGCTGAAGACCTTCGCCATTCAATGTTGTGCGCCCTGCCGTGCCACCCAGTAAGAACCCACGCGCCTGCATATCACCGGCCGCCCAGGCAAGATCGCCAATACGCTGGAAACCAAACATTGAGTAGTAGATGAAAAACGGGATCATGATCCGGTTATTCGTTGAATAGGAAGTCGCCGCAGCAATCCACGAACTAAACGCACCCGCTTCGTTAATGCCTTCCTGGAGTAACTGACCGTCAGCAGATTCGCGGTAATACATCACCTGATCTTTATCGACAGGTATGTACTTTTGACCCTCTGGTGCATAAATACCGATTTGACGGAACAAACCTTCCATACCAAAGGTACGGGACTCGTCAGCCAGGATTGGCACGACGCGCGGGCCGATATCCTTGTCACGCAAAATCTGATTCAA
>CAIPID010000484.1 GCA_903865015.1 uncultured beta proteobacterium
GATTCCCATCTGAGCACGTAATTGCGGGCCCATTTCGTAATAAATGGTATGCGCGGCTGGCAGTGCTAGCGTGCGTGTGTCTCCCACATGCGTCGCCAGAATCACGACTTCAAGTTTGTTAAGGAAATCAAAGGGATCAATGCCTGGTGCAAGCTCTACCCCCATCAGCATGCTGTAGCGCGCGCCGAATAATTTTTTAGCGCGTTCATGCTGAGGATGATTTTTCAAGCCAGGGTAAGAAACACGGGCCACAGAAGGATGATTTGATAAAAATGTCGCAAGTGCCATGGCATTACTGCAGATTTTTTCTAGCCGCAGCGACAAGGTTTCTGCACCGACAGAAATCCGGTGGGCAGCGTCAGCAGCCAGTGTGGCGCCCATGTCACGCAGACCCTTTTTCTTGATTTGCAGCATGCCCCAGCCGGCAGGTGCGCTTTTTTTATAAATATCCAGAATATTCGGATAAGTTGTCCAGTCAAACAACCCGGTATCAGTCAACGAGCCACCGAGCGCGTGAGCGTGACCACCAATATGCTTTGACAAGGAATTCATGACAAAACTCGCACCTACTTTGCGTGGTTGGAACAACCAAGGCGAAGTGAGCGTATTGTCAACCACATAAACAAGATTATGCTCTTGACAGAGTTTTCCAATACCTTCGAGGTCTGCGACCTGTGTACCCGGATTGGCAATCGTCTCAGTAAACACCATACGCGTATTGGGCTTGAGCGCTTGGGCGACGGCCTTGGCATCTGTGGGATCCACCAGCGTAATCTCAATGCCCAGCAGTTGCAGCGTACCAAACAGACTATTGGTATTGCCAAAAATATATTGGCTGGAAATCAGATGATCTCCCGCGCGCAAAAGCGTGGTGAATAGTGCCGAAAGTGCCGCCATCCCGGTCGAAAATGTCAATGATGAAAGACCGTCCTCCATCAGGTTGATTTTCTTTTCTAGCGCATCGGTTGTTGGTGTCCCCTGACGCGCATAGGTATAACCGGATTTACCCTGAAATACAGCCGCGAGCTCCCGTGAATCAGCATAGGCATACTGCGAAGAGGTATGGATTGGCTTATGCACAGCGCCATGTTCGACAGAACCACGGCGATCGCAGTGCAAAATATTGGTTGTAAATCCGTGCTTGGCCATAATAAATCTCAGCAAAAAAGAATGCCGCCAGTTTAACTCTGGCGCTGGCGTACTGTTTCAAACAGACAGACTGCCGTGGCAACACTGACGTTCAAACTTTCCACGCTACCAAGCATGGGAATATGAACAAGCTCATCGCAGGTCTCGCGGGTCAAACGACGCATACCCTCGCCTTCGGCGCCCATCACCCAGGCCATGGAGCGACGCGTATCTGTCTGGTGAATAGACTCAGAGGCGCGATCATCGGTCCCGATCAACCAGATATCGCGGTCTTTAAGCTCACGCATCGTGCGAGCCAAATTGGTCACCATCAGATAAGGCACAGATTCGGCCGCACCGCAGGCCACGCGCTGTACAGTCGTATTCAATCCAGCGGAACGATCTCGTGGCGCGATGACGGCATGCACACCCGCTGCATCCGCCGTACGCAGACAAGCCCCCAGATTATGAGGATCTGTCACGCCATCAAGTATCAGCAGCAATGCAGGTCCTTTGATTTCATCCAGGACCTCATCGAGATCGTCGGCCAGTCTGCGTGCGTCGGCCACTGCCACAACGCCCTGATGGCGTGAGCCGCCAGCCAGACCATCTAGGCGATCAGCGCCGACAGGGTGAACTGCGCGCCCAGCAGCAGTTGCCTGCTCGATTAAAGACTGCATGCGTTTGTCGCGGCGCTGGGCTTCGACATAGATTTCCCTGATTGAATCAGGGGCCTGACGCAGACGTGCGATCACCGCATGAAAGCCTGCGAGAGTTTGTGTAGCTGCCATAAGAATCAAATACCTTGTTTTCGACCTTTACGCGCAGATTTTTTCATGCCTGCGCTTTTTACCGGTCCTTGCTGTTTTTTAGGAGGCGTCGCTGTTTCGTGCTTAGACGCTTTTTTAGCTTCCAGGCGACGATCGCGCGCTTTTGTACCTTTGAGCTCGAGTGGTTTGGGCGCGGCCGCTTTCTTTACACGGCGAGCACCCGGCTCCTCAGTCCTGTTGGCCTGCTTGCGCAACGCACCAAATGTGGTGCCCGTGACCAGTCTGAACTCAATCCGACGGGCCTCAAGATCGACGCGCGCGACCTGAACCTGCACCGCATCAGTGAGACGATAACGCATTCCGGTGCGCTCGCCTCGCAATTCGTGCAAGGCTTCGTTAAATTGAAAATATTCTGTGCCTAGCTCAGAGACATGAACCATACCTTCAACGTGCAAGGTATCAAGGGTCACAAATATGCCAAAACTCGCTACGCCCGTGACACGACCACTGAAGGTTTCGCCAACACGTTCTTTGACAAACCAGCATTTGAGCCAAGCCTCGACATCGCGCGAAGCATCATCGGCGCGGCGCTCGGAGGCCGATAACAACAATCCGGTTTTTTCCCAGACATCGTGCTCGTATTCCTTTGCACTGGTACCGGGTGCGGCAACAAAGCCAGTCATTGCTGGCTGATAACGCGTTCCACTGAGCAATGCCTTGATCACGCGATGGGTGAGCAAATCAGGATAGCGTCTGATGGGCGAGGTGAAATGCGTGTATGCCGGATAAGATAAGCCAAAATGGCCCGCATTGTCCGGCCCATAAATAGCCTGCTGCATGGAGCGCAGACACATCGTCTGGAGCAAAGCATAGTCCGGACGTGCACGGGCTTTTTCAAGCAGCTCGCCATAGTCTTTTGCCTGAGGCTCATCGCCTCCCCCCAAACTCAACCCTAAAGTGCGCAAAAACTCTCGTAACGACTTAAGCTTTTCGGGAGTTGGCCCCTCGTGCACGCGATACAGACCGACATGTTTACTGCGGAACATGAAATCAGCGGCACAGGTATTGGCCGCCAGCATGCACTCCTCAATCAGCTTGTGGGCATCATTACGCACCATGCCAATGATTTTTTCGATACGTCCGAGTTCGTTACAAACGATCTTTGTTTCGACCGTATCAAAGTCGATGGCTCCGCGCTCTTTGCGCGACTGCTGTAAAACTTGAAACAACGCGTACAGATCGGTGATGTGCGGCAGCACCTTGGACAGGCTGCGCGCCATCGGCCCGAGTGGCTGCTGCAGTGATTCCCAAACTTGGTTGTAAGTCGTGCGCGCATGCGAGTGAATCACAGCGTTATAAAACTGGTAAGCCGCGACAGTATTCGCCTTTGCGCCAGTCAACGGGATCACCATGTCGCAAACTAACACCAAACGATCGACATCCGGCTTAAGTGAACACAGGCCGTTGGAGAGTTTTTCAGGCAGCATCGGAATCACACGACGCGGGAAATACACGCTCGTACCGCGTTCCAGCGCATCGGTATCGAGTGCGTCCTCGGGCTGCACATAGTGGCTGACATCAGCGATCGCGACCAGCAATCGCCAAGCGGGTCGTTTGCGCCCAGAAGTACCCAGATCAACCTGCTCGCAATACACCGCATCATCAAAGTCTCGTGCATCTTCGCCATCGATCGTGATGAACGGCACATCGCGCAAATCGACACGATCTTTCAAATCTGTTTTACGTACAACATCAGGGAGTTTGTCCGCTTGCTTGAGCGCGGCTTCCGAAAAATCGACTGGCACATCGAACTTGCGCACGGCGATTTCAATTTCCATACCAGGATCATCTATTTCCCCGAGGATTTCCGCCACGCGACCGAGCGGTTGCGAGTGACGGGTGGGCTGCTCAATAATATCGATCGACACAACCTGGCCGTGTTGCGCACCTCCGGTATCACCGGGAGGAATCAGCACATCATGCTTGATGCGCTGATCTTCGGGCACGACGATCGCGAGCCCGCGTTCATTCAGAAAACGACCGACCAATCTATTCGTACGGCGCTCAATCACCTCAACGATCATCGCCTCTGGTTTACCGCGATATTCACCACTAGGCTTGACGAGCACACGATCGCCATGCAGGACTTTAAGCATCTCGCGGGGCGATAAAAACAAATCCTGACCGCCATCATCACGCAGCAGAAAGCCAAATCCGTCACGGTGGCCTTGAACCCGACCGGCGACAAAATCTAATTTATTTGCAAGCAGTAACACACCCTTGCGATTTGGTAAAAGTTGTCCGTCTCGCTCCATCGCGTTCAGTCGGCGATCGAACCCTTTTAGAGTCTCCTCTCGTACAAGGCCCATGCGGGTCGCGAGATCTTGCGGAGAAAGTGGCGCGGCGGCTGAGCGTAAAGACTCAAGAATTTGCTCGCGTGACGGCACATCGGGATCGAAATCCGGTGGCAACGCGGGAGTGATTGTTGAGGTTGAAGCAGGACGCGAAGTCTTCGGCGAAGACGTGCGATTTTTGTTTGTATTGTAGGGTGGGCGATTTGCCAAGGCTTGAATCTCGTTATATAATGCGTGGCTTAGTTTAGTACAAAGTGTAGAGTACAAGTTGTAGTACACAAATGTTGTAC
>CAIPID010000485.1 GCA_903865015.1 uncultured beta proteobacterium
CTGATGTCCTGACAACACTGCAGGGTTTGGGTGTTGATCCTGTGGGCGATACCTCAGCTCAGTTTGGTGCGTACATCAAAGAAGAGCTGGGTCGCTGGCAAAAAATGATGGCCGAAGGCAATATCAAAATTGATTAATTAATCAATTAATATCTAGCCATCATTTGCTAGCCGTTATTTACCCGTAAACACAGCAGGGCGTTTTTCTAAAAACGCCCGCTGTGCTTCTTTAGCATCGTCTGTTTTGGCGATCGCAGCGGTCATGTCCTGTTCGTAACGGTAGCCATCACGCAAGCTCATATCCTCAATGGCATTGAGAGTTTGTTTTGCCAGACGAATCGACAATGGGCTCTTGCTGGCAATCGTGGTGGCGAGTGCGACAGCCTCTGGGATGAGCTCTTCGGGTGTCGTGACTTTAATCGCAACACCTAGGCGATACATCTCCGCAGCAGGCACACGATAGCCTGTAAACATCATCTGACGCAGGGTCGAGTGTGGAAAAAGGCGCGCGGCATGACTGCCGCCACCGAGTAATCCCACATCGATCTCAGGCAATGAGAGCGTGCCTTTTTCTGAGGTGATGATGATGTCGCCAGAGGCTGCAATCGCCAGGCCCGCACCAAGTGCAGGACCATTGATCGCGATGATGACTGGCTTGGTGCACTCGCGAATTGCATGAAAACATTCACGTGTACGACGCGAGTGTGCAGGTAGATCGCCAGGTCCTTTAATCACAGAGGCGCGGCCTTTTAGGTCAGCGCCCGCGCAAAATATTTTTCCCTCACCGGTCAAGACCACTGCACGGACCTCATCGATTTCTGACACATAATCCAGTGCAGCAGTGAGCTCATCACCCATCGTGCGCGAAAGCGCATTAACCGGTGGGTTATTCAGCGTCAGCACCGCGACGTGCCCGATGAGTTCGACTTTAAGTTCCGTGAATTTAAGTGCAGCGATGTCCAGCATGTTGATTGTTTCCCCTGATGTAGTTTGTATTGTGATGATTATTGGTTTGGATTCACATATAGAATATAGAAAAATCAAATCAAATACTAACCAGCTTGAGCGATGCGCCTTTTAATCAGGCAATGATGCGAAATGCTGAAGTTAAAAACGAGGGGACAACACCATGGCTATTGAGTCAACATATTTCTTGCCGCGCGTTATTCTGCGTGGCGTTGTGCCCTGCGTGATGGCAACAGTGCTGAGCATTACAGGACTGATTTCGCCACAGGCCTGGGCGCAAACCGCAGCGCAAACATTCCCTGATCACGCAGTTCAAGTCGTAGTGCCCTATCCCCCTGCAGGACTGACAGACAACATCGCACGTTACTTTGCTGCAAAGCTCAAAGACATCTGGAATCAACCTGTCGTGGTGGAGAATAAGCCTGGTGCGAGTGCGACGCTGGGCGCCTCGATTGTGGCCCGTGCCGCGCCCGATGGTTACACGCTGATGGTGGGTAGCGTAGGCATGGCAACTAATCCGCTGATGTTCAAAGAGCTGCCCTATAAGGCCTCTGATCTGACTCCTCTGGCGTTAGTTGGTCTTGCTCCTAATGTGCTGTATGTAAACGGATCGCTCTCCGTTAAGTCAGTCAAAGAATTGGTGGACTATGCCAAAAAGAATCCGGGCAAAGTGACCTATGCCTCGACGGGGTTTGGCTCGAGTCCGCACCTCGCCGCAGAGTTGTTCGCCACCAGTGCAGGTGTGCAACTTTTACATGTCCCCTACAAAGGCACGAGTGCTGCGTTAGCGGATTTCCTGGGTGGGCAGGTCAATATATTTTTTGACACCATGCAGTCCATGCGTTACGTGCAGGAGGGCAAGATCCGCGCGCTCGGTGTAACGACAGAAAAACGACTGGCCGATGCGCCCGAGCTCCCAACCATTGAGGAGTCGGGTGTGACACCGGGTGTGATTTCAAGCAGCTGGTTTGGTTACTTTATTCAGACCGCTGTGCCCGAGGCGCGTCGCAAGCAAATTGCTGACGCTTTGCTCAAAGTGGCAAACGAAAAAGAAACACAGGAAAAGCTCAAGTCTTTTGGCTTAATTCCTGTTGCATTGGATCCTGTGGCGTATCAGAAGTTTATGGACGCAGAGACAAAGCGCTGGGGTGCGGTGATCAAAGCTCAAAACATCAAAGTCGATTGAATGCGTTTAATTGATGATCGCATTCAATCAAGATAAAAATAGAAACTAAAAGTTGAGACATACATGATGATGAAAAAATTCGCCTGCAGTGCTGTGTTCGCATTCAATGTGGCGGTGGGGTCAGCGGTGGTGTGCGCCCTCTCTGCGCAAGCGTTTGCGGCCGATGTCTATCCGAGCAAACCCATCAAAATTGTTGTCCCTTTTGCTCCGGGCGGTGCGGCCGACACCACAGCACGCATGATGAGCGAGCCGCTATCTCGACAACTCGGTCAGACAGTGATTGTCGAAAACAAACCCGGTGGTGGTGCGACGATTGGTGCTTCTTATGTCGTGAATGCACCAGCTGATGGCTATACGATTTTGTACACGACCCCTGGTCCGCAGATTACCAATCCTTATCTCATGGCAAAGCTACCCTATGACCCGAATAAGGATCTGGTCCCTGTGTCGCGCGTGTCATGGTTTCCTAATGTTTTGTTGGTCACGCCAAGTTTGCCAGTCAACTCTGTCGCGGAGTTGATTGCCTATGCGAAAAAAAATCCAGGCAAGGTGAATTTTGGAAGTGCCGGGATCGGAGCTAGCAGCCATTTAGCAGGTGAGTTATTTAAAACCATGGCCAATATCGATATTACGCACGTACCCTACAAGGGCTCTGGGCAAGTGCTGCAGGACTTGATTGGCGGCAACGTGCAGATGAGTATCGATTCTTTATCCGTGTATTTGCCAAGCATTAAGGCAGGTAGTGTGCGGGCTTTAGGTGTTGCAATGCCACAGCGCTCACCACAGTTGCCAGAGGTCCCTGCGATTGATGACGAATTGAAAGGGTTTGATGCGACGGCGGTGAACTATCTGACCGTGCCAGCAGGCACGCCCAAAGCCGTGATTGATAAGTTGAATAAAGCGGTTGTTAATGTCTTGGCAGACCCTGCGCTACAGGAGCGTATGTTTGCGATGGGCATGGTCCCAAAATCCAGTTCGCCTGAGGAAATGGCGAAAGAGGTGCGTGCCGAGCAGGCGAAGTGGCAAAAAGTGATTCAGGACTCGGGCGCTAAGCCGGAATAAGGCGTTTAGAAACAAAAGTGTCATTTTCTTGTAAGATGTCCGACATCGAAATTTAATTCTCATATTCTGGAAAACAATAACAGCCCGGAATATGGTTACTTTTTTGTGTTGGAGACATGCATGCAGCCACTGCCTTTAAGCCGTTTCACGATCCTGGATCTGACCCGCGTACGGTCTGGTCCCGCCGCTGTCAGGCAGTTTGCTGACTGGGGTGCGAATGTCATCAAGATCGAAGAGCCAGGCGATATGCCTGATGACAAACCCGGTGGCTCCGCACAGTTTGCGGATTATCAGAATACGCATCGCAACAAGCGCAGCGTCACGCTGAATCTGAAAAATCCCAAGGGTCGCGAACTCTTTCTTGAAATGGTCAAGAAAGCAGACGTTGTGGTGGAAAATTACCGCCCCAACGTCAAATTCAAACTCGGTATCGATTACGAGTCACTCAAAAAAGTAAACCCGCGCATCATTTTGTCGAGCGTGTCCGGCTTTGGTCAGGATGGTCCTTATAAGGATCGTCCTGGTTTGGATCAGATCGCACAGGGCCTGGGTGGCGTGATGTCTGTGACGGGTGAGCCCGGTCGCGGTCCGATGCGCGCTGGCATCCCGATTGCCGATCTGACCTCGGGTCTGTTTTGTGCGATCGGCACGATGGTGGCTTTGCTCGAACGCGAAGTCTCAGGACAAGGGCAGTGGGTGCAGACCTCGCTGTTGCAAGCTCAGGTCTGGATGATGGATTTCCAGATCATGCGCTGGCTGATGAATAAAGAAATCCCTGGTCAAAGCGGTAACGACCATCCGACAAGCTCGCCTACTGGTGTCTTTAAGACCTCGGACGGTTATATCAACATCGCTGCGATGGGCACGGAAATGTATGTGCGCTTGGTCACGGTGCTGGGTGTGCCTCAAATGGCGACAGACCCGCGTTATCAGACACTGCAGTTGCGCGCCAAAAATCGTCCTCAGCTCAATGCGGATATTGCTGCAGTTACGATGCAGAACACCACTAAATTCTGGATTGATTTACTCAATAAAGAAGGTGTGCCCTGTGGTTCGATCAAAAACGTCCAGGAGACCATGGAAGATCCACAGGTCCAGCACCTGGGGATGGCCAAGAGCTTGCAGCATCCTAAGCTTGGCGAGATCAGTGTGGTGGGGCAGGCTGTGATTCTGAGCCGCTCAAAACGCGATGTATTTACCGCGGCACCTGATCGTGGTGAGCACAATGACGAGGTGTATGCGGAGTTCGGTGTCACACCAGACCGTATCGCTACGTTGCGTCAGGAAGGAGCCATTTAAATGAATAAGCCAATGGTGACCGCAACGGTCTACACCGCACGCAGACAGCCTTTAGTCAGTCGGGGTTCTTCAAACAAAACCTCGGTGCTGATGGATTCGGGAAAGGTTAAAACGGCCTTTGATAGTCTGGGTCGTCCAGAAAATCTCCCTGACGAAATAGCACAGCAATTGCGCGCACGCATTCTCAATGAAAGTCTGGCCCCTGGCCAGCGCCTGCCAACCGAGCAAGAGCTTGGTGCGCAGTTCGGCGTGAGCAGAAATGTGGTGCGCGAAGCCATCGCTCGACTCAAGCTGACTGGTTTAGTTGAGACCCGTCATGGTGTCGGCACGTTTGTCTGCTCGGACATCGCGATGCGTCCCTTTGAAGTCTCTCACGATGATTTGCTTGAGCTCTCGCAATTAATCCAGGTGCATCAGCTACGCGTGGAAATCGAGTCGGGTGCAGCGGCACTGGCGGCCACGCATCGCACCAAGCAGCAGCTCGAGCAGTTGCAGCAGGCACTCAAGCGCGTGGATCAGGATTCGGGTGATTGGCAAGCAGCCGCTCATTCCGCGGTAGACTTCCACCTGGCCGTTGCACAGGCAGCAAATAATCCTTATTTTGTCAGGATTATGGGGCACTTGAGTCATGTGATTCACAATGCTGTGCGAACGTTCCGCTTTAGAATCACCGGCACCCCCCGTATTGATGAAATTGGTGATGAGCATCTGAATATCGTTGACGCGATTGCCCGACAGGACTCAGCTGCAGCCCGCCTCGCTATGCGTACCCATCTGGATAATGCCATGGCACGTTATCGTAAATTACTAGGAGACTTTTAATAATGACTACCACTAGACTGTTGCAGGGCGAGATTACCGATAGCCTGATCGTTGAAAAAAAAGGCGCTGTAGGCTGGATCACGTTTAATGACCCAGGTCGTCATAATGCAATGTCCTATGACATGTGGGTCGGCGTGCCGATGGCGCTGGACTTGTTTGAAAAAGACGATACGATCCGCGCCGTGGTGTTGACCGGTGCAGGCGACAAAGCCTTTGTCAGTGGCGCCAATATCTCCCAGTTTGAAAAACTGCGTACGACCGAAGACGCCGTTGCTGAATATGAGCGCGTCGCTGAAAACGCACAGAATGCAATCTACAACTTTCTCAAGCCTGTCATCGCACGTGTGAATGGCTATTGCATCGGTGGCGGACTGAATATTTCGTTGTGCTGCGACATCCGTATCGCAAGTGACGCAAGTACCTTTGCGATCCCTGCGGGCAAGCTCGGTCTGGGTTATCGCCTGACTGCAATCCGTAATCTGGTCATGACCGTAGGTGCACCGCAGGCGCTTGACATCATGATTTCCGCTGCGCGGTTCAGTGCTGCCGAAGCCCTCACTAAAGGCCTCGTCCAATATGTCGTGCCGGTTGCCGATCTCGATAAAACTCTTGATACTTACCTGAGCAAGATCGCTGGCAATGCGCCACTGACATTGCAAGCAGGCAAAAAAGCGATCCGTGAATTCCAGCGTGTCGCACCGCACATCGATGCCGAGGGCATGACCAAGCTGGTGTTGGGATGTTTTGCCAGCGAAGACTATCAGGAAGGTAAAAAAGCCTTTGCTGAGAAACGCGCACCGGTATTCCGCGGCAAGTAATGACATTGGGTTTCTGGAGCGCTGATCTCTGGCATCAGTTGTTCCCCTCGATACCGATGCTCATGTTATTGAGTATCGGTGTCCTGATTGCAGGCACCATACGTTCGTTCACCGGTTTCGGTGGCGGGCTGGTGCTCGCACCTTTGTTGAGTCTGTTTATGACCCCCACCGACATGGTGGTGGTCGTATTGCTGTTGAATTTCATGACGTCGGTGCAATCGGTTCCAAATACCTGGAGCACGACCGATTGGAAGATGGTTTTTTCTTTATCGATCCCCGCACTATTTGGCGTGCCTTTCGGGGTGTGGCTGATTGAATGGCTCGATCCGCAGTTGATTCGTCGTTTGATCGGTGTGATTGTGGCGGGACTCGCTGCACTGATGTTGATCGGCTGGAAATATCAAGGTCGGCGAGGCAAAGTGCAAGACTGTGTGGTCGGTGTCACAAGCGGCGCACTCACGGCAATCGCTGGCGTTGGTGGCCCGCCTCTGGTTCTCTATCTGCTGTCTGCC
>CAIPID010000486.1 GCA_903865015.1 uncultured beta proteobacterium
GATTCCCATCCACGGTACTGAGCGCAGCAAGTACGGCAAACGCATTGGGCGCTATGAGTACATCAAGGAAGACCTGCAATACATGATCGTGTTCATGGTCAACAGCTTCATCCGTCCCACAGACCTAAAGCACATGAAGCATGAGCATGTCAGCATTGTTCGCGGTGAGCATGTGTATTTGCGCTTGAACTTGCCCGAGAGTAAGAAGCACGACAAACCCATCGTGACCATGCGTCCAGCCGTACGTGCGTATGAGCGATTGTTGGAACGGGATAAAGCCAGAGGCTATGGCAAACCAGAAGACTATGTGTTTATGCCCGAGCTTTGGGACAGGAACGTGATGATCATGCGCTACGGCTACCAGTTACAACGTGTGCAAGAAGTGGCGGGTGTGGGTGTCAACAAGAGCAATGGCATGAAGCGCACCATGTATAGCCTTCGCCACACCGCAATCACCCTGCGTTTGTTGTACGGCGGCAATATTGACTTGCTGACATTGGCGCGAAATGCACGGACCAGCGTGGAGATGATTGAGACTTACTACAGCAGCAACTTGACGGGTGAAATGAACATCGGGTTGTTGCAGGGCAAGAGGAGCAAGTGACCTTGCACGAGAACAGCCGACCCGCGCTTGTCTGTGCTTGCTGGGTGCAGGGGTAGCTGTGCGGGGTGATCGTGCAGCGAAGAGCGTGTCGTTCAAAAGCTAGTTTGCAAACTAGAAATTATTTTGTATCCGTTACCAGCTTGAGTGTTAATCCCGTAGCAGCTAAATTGATGCAATCGTCCAGTAATTGCGGAGGTTGCTATGAACAAAACACGGAACGAACTTTTTGATTTGGTCTGGGAAGTCCCCATGATTCACTTGAGCGGGCAGCTAGGCCTGAGCGATGTGGGGTTAAGAAAAATATGCACAAAATATGGCATCCCACTGACCCCAAGAGGCTATTGGATGAGAAAGCAGATGGGAAAAGCTGACGCGAGGCCAGAGCTACAACACCCAGACTTCAACCCAGTTATTGAATTTGGAGAGTCCATTGATGCAGAGGTCAAGGAGATCAAACGAAAAGAGCGTGAGCAGTTGTTGAAATCGCTTGAGAGCTATGAAGTGCGAACGCTTAATAAATTGAAAGATTTGCGATGTGTCCAAACTGCGGCAGCGATTACCTCGTACATCAAGGAACTAGAAAAACGAAGCAGGCAGAGCTATGACAGTGTGAAAGATGCACCCCCAAAATGGCCCCCAACCAACGTCTTCACGTATCAATACTTCTATTCGCGTAAGGAGCATATACCCATTCGTGCAACTGCAAAAAATGCAATACGTGCGGTGTGCATGGCTGATCAACTTATCGAGCGATTTGAAGCGAAAGGTATCGAAGTAGAGCTAGTTGAAAACACGTACCGTCAGCGACGCGAGATGTACGCGAAGAAGGAAGGTGAGCAATACCAAATTGAATTTCGTGAGTCGTGGACGAAAGGCACACCATCAAAAGAACTTATAAAGCTAGAAAAAATTGCCACTGGATATGACTATTACAGAAGCTACATGGAAATCCCCAAAGGAATTTTGACGATCATTCTGGGTGGGCACTACAGCGGCAAGATGTTCACCGATACAAAGGGAAAACTGGAAGCACAACTGGACGCTGTGGTGGAGTACATCGAGGCAAAACTGGATGCTGCAATCGAGCGCACTAAAAAATTGGGAATCGAACGAAAAGAGAGTGCACGAAAGGAAAAAGTCAGGCAGTACAACGGCCTGATTGAAGCATCACGCAAGCAGCAAATTGAAATTGCACTAAAAGAAGCTGAGCGCCATGAGGGGCTGGTGCGATTGGATGAGTACTTGAAGAAAATTGAATGTGAATTGGCCGGTCGGAATGAGGCCCAGCGAGAAGTTGCCCAGCAGTGGTTAAGTCTTGTGCGTGAGAGTTTTGACAAGGACCAGTGGGTTAAGGGTCGTGTCCGTCGTTTTAACAAAATTGCGGCTGAGGGTGTGACCAAGAGAGGGCAGCATTGGTATGCAACGCCGTTGCCTGAGGATGCTGACCCAGATTTTGAAGAGATGTACCGTGACGATATGTTGGATTGGATGTGAAACCAGCCCAATATTGGCAATGTCCTTTTTGCATTAGTGAAAATTTGAGACGAAAAAAAAGCCACCCGAAGGTGGCTTAAAACTAGTTTGCAAACTAGAAATGTTAGTTGGGCAGTTCGTCGTGCGTCTCCACGATGATGAAGGGGTCAACGATGGGTGGCACAGATTCAGAGTACATAACGCGAGTGTGAACATTTGCCACTTTCCCAAAAGTCACGTACTCAACTATCCAGACATCGTCGCCACGGTTAAGAGATACAGGCAACGTTTGTTCATCGTCAGTAATAAAACATTCAACAAACAAATCACCCTCCAGTTCAGGATTTGGTTTTTTGAGAAAGTCCTTGACTGGCTGGTACGTTTGAACGGAAAGACGTTCATGTACTTCTTGAACAGATTGATGAAAAGACGGAATAAAAACTTTACGAACGTCGCTGATGAAAGACATAAAAGCCTCCTAAAAACTGTTGAGAAATTGATGGTGAAAAGCTAGTTTGGAAACTAGCTTTTGCTGGACTTAAGGAGCCGACAGATTCGGTGGAACAAGATGCGGAAACATCTCGTAGTAACCCTTGATAAGGTGTTTAACGCAAGTTGCAAACTGACGTCCGCTGCCGTTGATGGATGCGGCAGCCGAAAGCAACTGACTGTTTGACATGTTGGTGATGCCGTACGCTGCAAGAACTCGTTGCATAGATGGCAGCCATGCACTAGGAGGTACTCTGGTAAAGCCAAATACGTGGGAGCGATCAATTACTGCGTCGTCAACTTTCGACAAATGATTGGTCGTCATGATGAAAACAGCACGATCCATATGGCTGTCCATGATGGATTTCAGTTGATGCATTGCAGGCGATGACAGGTTATCGACTTCGTCAAGAACGAAGTACTGATATTTGTCACCACTCAAGTTGACAAATGAGCACATGCTGTCAATTTGATTGAGGAGTCCAACGCCGTTGTTGCTGCTCATGATGCGAACCAGTTCGCGTGAGATACGATTCATTCCAATGTTTGTGCCTTCAAGAGCGTCAGGAATTAACGTTGCAGCTGTACTTTTGCCAGCGCCAACGTTGCCATGCAACAAAATGCCATTTGTGCCACCGCCCGGAAAACCGTATGTGCCGCTGACGAGTGATTGCATAAGCTCTGTATCGCTCGTGTTTTCAAATGCAATGTCAGCGAGTGTTTGCGGCGAGGCAATAGTTGGAAA
>CAIPID010000487.1 GCA_903865015.1 uncultured beta proteobacterium
CCAAATTAAAATGAGCAGTGACAGCACATAGGGTGCGCCATGATGGATATAAATATAAGCAAGCGCTGCCCACGTAGTATATAGAGACACTGGCGCAAAAAAAGTCCACCCAATACTGCGGGCCGGACTCTGGGCGCGTCCTTGCAACACGGCAGGAATCACCGCAAAGAGCCAGACGCATGTGCTGAGGATGGTGCAGAATAAAAACCAATAATAAACAGGATGCTGTTGATTAATCCAGTCATTTGCCTGAAGCAGTGAAAGGACAAAAAGTCCAATCCCAACCAGTATAGGTAATGATTTAGAGCCCGGCATCGTGAGCTTGACCCATTCCCACCCGGCACAGCCACAAGCAATTGCCAAAAACACAAGGAAAGGCCATAAAGACGGCACAGCAACGGTTGCGCCAAGAATGGCCAACAACACGACAGCAGTCAGGACGCGTTGTTTAAGCATGCTGATTAATTCGAACTCTTTACGTTTAACTGGGCGCTCGTACGTCCGAAACGGCGCTCACGATTTCGATACCATTCGAATGCGTGCAAGAGCTCTGGCTCTCCAAAATCCGGCCAATAGCAGTCGGTAAAGAAAAGTTCTGCATAGGCGAGTTGCCAAATCAGAAAATTTGAAACCCTTTGCTCTCCGCCCGTTCGGATAAACAGATCTGGTTCAGGGGCCCAGGCCATGGAAAGATAGGACTCAAAAACAGATTCCTGAATCTTTTCGGGCTGAGTTGCTAATTCAGGTTGTGCGGCCAACATGCGTCGGGTTGCTTGCAAGATATCCCAGCGGCCACCGTAATTGGCTGCAATCGTCAGATGTAGTTTGTCGTTATGCGCAGTCTGAGCCTGCGCCTGCAGAATCAGCGCTTGCAGCTTTGGTTCAAACGCCGACAAATCACCGACAACATGGAGACGAACGCCCTGCTCCTGAAGCCTAGCGACCTCACGTTCGAGCGCCTGCACAAACAAACGCATCAACAGGGTGACTTCTTCAGCCGGACGACGCCAGTTTTCTGAGCTGAAAGCAAATAGCGTCAGATAACGAACACCAAGCTTGCCACAGGTTTCCACCGCGCGACGCACCGACTGCACACCTTTAGCATGACCTGCAGTGCGTGGTAATAGACGTTTTGAAGCCCAACGACCGTTACCATCCATAATGATGGCAACGTGCTGCGGGATTGCGGACGTCTGAGGTATTTCGCGGGTTGAACTGGTTGCCATAGTGATTGACGGATTAAACCGTCAAAATTTCAGCTTCTTTAGTGGCAACCATCTTATCGATATCCACGATGCAACGATCAGTGAGTTTTTGAACGATATCTTGCGCACGTCGCTCGTCATCCTCAGAGATTTCTTTGTCTTTAACTAAACGTTTAAACGACTCGTTGGCATCACGGCGCAAATTACGCACAGCAATTTTTGCGTCCTCGCCTTCAGACTTAACAACTTTGTTCAGCTCGCGGCGACGCTCTTCTGTCAGGGCGGGCATCGGAACACGGATGCTATCGCCCATGCCGACAGGATTTAAACCGAGGTCTGAATCACGAATCGCTTTTTCTACAGTCGAACCCAGATTTTTTTCCCATACCTGAACGCTCAAGGTGCGGGCATCCATCAACGTCACGTTAGCGACCTGGCTCAGAGGGACGGGTGCACCGTAATATTCAACCTGAATATGGTCCAGAATCCCAGTACTGGCGCGACCGGTACGGATTTTTGCAAGGTTTGAGCGCAAAGTCTCGATAGACTTTGCCATACGGGATTCCGCAGAACTCTTTATGTCAGCAATACTCATCAAGATTCCTTTAAACGTGAACCAGAGTGCCTTCGTCCTCACCGCTCACTGCCCTGCGCAACGAGCCAGGCTTATTGATCGAGAACACTCTGATAGGCAGTTTTTGATCACGGCACAGCGCAAAGGCTGTGGCGTCCATAATTTCGAGGCGACGCATAATCGCCTCGTCAAAACTAATGCGTGTATATCGCGTAGCGGCAGGATCCTTTTTAGGGTCTGCACTATAAATACCATCCACTTTTGTGGCTTTCAATACTATTTCAGCACCAATTTCAGCACCGCGCAATGCGGCTGCTGTATCAGTCGTAAAGAAAGGATTGCCTGTACCTGCGGCAAAAATCACGACCTTGCCTTCTTCGAGGTAACGCAATGCTTTTGGGCGGATATAGGGTTCGACGACTTGTTCGATATTGAGTGCGGACTGAACACGCGCATCAACACCACGGTGTTTGAGCGCATCCTGCAGCGCTAAGGCGTTCATGACTGTTGCCATCATGCCCATGTAATCAGCAGTCGCACGATCCATGCCTTGGGCGCCAGGTGCTACACCACGAAAAATATTGCCGCCACCAATCACAATGGCGAGTTGAATGCCCATCGCGGCGACTTCGGCGACCTCGTCAGTCATGCGAGTGATGGTTGCGCGATTGATGCCGAAAGCATCATCACCCATCAATGCTTCACCAGACAGTTTGAGGAGAACTCGTTTATGCATTCTGCTGGTCATGATCAAACATCCAGATGGTTATAGACGTACAAAAGTGTATACGAAAGTAAGCCGGGCGTGCATTGCTGCAACGCCCGGCTTATCTGGTGCAATTTACGCTTGACCTGCAGCGGCTGCGGCTACTTCAGCTGCAAAATCGCTTGTCTTCTTTTCAATGCCTTCGCCTACAACGAACAGTGCAAAACCGGTCACGGCCGCATTCTTTTCCTTGAGCATCTGTGCAATGGTTTGCTTGTCGTTTTTAACAAACGGCTGAGAAAGCAAAGCAACTTCTTTCAGGAATTTCTGAACAGTGCCCTCAACCATTTTTTCAACGATTTCTGCTGGCTTACCTGATTCGGCAGCCTTTTGACGCGCGACTGAGCGCTCAGCTTCTTTGTCCGACTCCGACACGCCTGACTCGTCGAGCGCGCGTGGCTTGGTGGCAGCAATGTGCATAGCCAGGTCTTTACCGATTTCATCCGCGCCAGAAAAATCAACTAAAACGCCGATCTTGCCGCTATGGACGTAGCTCGAGAGTTTGTTGGCAGTGCTGAAACGTTGAAAACGACGAATTGAAATGTTTTCGCCAATCTTGCCAACTAATGCCAGACGCGTGACTTCAACTGTCGCATCACCCATTGAAGCTGCGGACAGTGCAGCAACGTCAGCTACATCATTGGTGGCAACGATCTTAGCCAGGTTGTTAACAAAGCCAACAAAGTCGTCGTTTTTAGCAACAAAGTCAGTTTCGCAGTTAATTTCGATCACAGCGCCTTGCTTGGCATCTGGAGAAATGTACAGACCAATCAGGCCCTCAGCTGTGACACGGCCTGCTGCTTTGCTTGCTTTGCTGCCGAGTTTGACGCGAAGGATTTCTTCCGCACGAGCCATATCGCCATCAGCTTCAGTCAGGGCTTTTTTGCACTCCATCATCGGTGCATCGGTTTTTTCGCGCAATTCTTTAACCATTGCGGCGGTAATATCGGCCATGTTCGCTCCTGGATATACATGAGACACCCCGAAACATGTCCGGGGTGAAAGGTTGGCATTTACTAGTACCTGCCCAATTACTGGGCAGGTCAAATCAGTGCTTTAAACAGTGCTTAAGCTTGTGCTTGATCAACTTCAACGAATTCTTCGCCCTGGGCGAGTTCTTCGACGAGGCCATTCAGGCTCTGCGCTTTACCTTCGAGGACAGCATCAGCCATGCCTTTTGCATACAAAGCAATCGCTTTAGCGGAGTCATCATTACCAGGAATGATGTAGTCCACGCCATCAGGCGAGTGGTTTGTGTCAACCACAGCAACCACTGGAATACCCAGTGCTTGGGCTTCTGCAACGGCAATTTTGTGGTAACCAACGTCGATCATGAAAATTGCGCTTGGCAAACCGTTCATGTCCTTGATACCACCGATAGACTTGTTCAGCTTGTCGAGTTCGCGTTGGAACATCAGACCTTCTTTTTTGGTCAGACGCTCGGTGCCGCCTTCAGCGATCATGACTTCCATGTCTTTCAGACGCTTGATCGAGCTCTTGACTGTTTTGAAGTTGGTGAGCATGCCGCCTAACCAACGGCTGTCAACAAACGGCATGCCAGCGCGTGTTGCTTCAGAAGCAACGAGTTCGCGCGCAGCGCGCTTGGTGCCAACGAACAAAACATTACCGCCTTTAGCAGCGATTTGTTTGACGAATTTGGTGGCATCCTGGTAATTAGCAACCGTCTTTTCGAGGTTGATAATATGAATTTTGTTGCGATGGCCGAAAATGAAAGGCGCCATCTTAGGATTCCAGTAACGGGTCTGGTGACCAAAGTGCACGCCCGCTTCTAACATTTCACGCATTAAAGACATTTTATAGCTCCAAGGGTTTGGTCTGGTATTGCGCCTGCACCGAATTTGACAATCAAAATGGCACCCTGGTGGCACAACACGCGATTTTTTGGGAATACATTCATTAATATTATTCAGTGCATATTAATTAGTGCTTTTCCCTATGAGAAAGCCTC
>CAIPID010000488.1 GCA_903865015.1 uncultured beta proteobacterium
AACTTGTAGAGACTGGCGTCACGCAGGTCAAAACCGCAGAGCAACTTTCGGGGGCTGAGCAGGCGTTTCAGCGCCGCATCGATGATGGCATCAAAATAGAGCCTAAAGATTTCATGCCCGAGGCCTATCGCAAAACGCTCGTGCGTCAAATTTCCCAGCATGCGCACTCAGAGATCGTCGGTATGTTGCCAGAGGGTAATTGGGTGACACGTGCCCCAAGCCTCAAACGCAAAGCAATTTTGTTGGCAAAAATTCAGGATGAGGGCGGCCACGGTCTTTATCTGTACAGCGCCGCCGAAACACTCGGTGTGTCCCGCGAAGATCTCTACGACGACCTACTGGCCGGTCGTGCAAAGTATTCAAGTATTTTTAATTACCCCACGCTGACCTGGGCTGATATCGGCATGGTTGGCTGGCTGGTCGATGGCTCGGCCATCATTAATCAGATCCCGCTGTGTCGCTGTTCGTATGGTCCTTACGCGCGGGCGATGGTGCGTGTGTGTAAAGAAGAGTCTTTCCACCAGCGCCAGGGCTATGACCTATTGCTGGCAATGTGTAAAGAAGGTACGGCTGAGCAACGCGCGATGGTTCAGGAGGCCTTTAATCGATGGTGGTGGCCGGCACTCATGATGTTTGGCCCCTCGGACGCCGAGTCAACAAACAGCACGCAATCCATGGCCTGGAAAATCAAACTTTTTTCTAACGATGATTTGCGCCAGAAAATGGTCGATCAGACCGTGCCGCAGGCCGAACACCTTGGCTTGACGATCCCCGATCCGGATCTCAAGTGGAATGCAGAGCGCGGTCATTATGACTTCGGTGAAATCGACTGGTCAGAATTTTATGCCGTGCTTAAAGGCAATGGACCATGTAACCGCGAGCGCCTGCAAGCGCGTCGTGATGCGCATGCTCAAGGTGCCTGGGTACGTGACGCCATGGCAGCCTATGCAGAAAAACAAGATGCGCGCGTTGCAGCATGACGTGCTGCATCCTGAACGGTTACAGCTTGATCTGATAATTTTTTTTACCAGAATTCTTCTGGTGGCGAGGACAACATGAATAGTAAAAATATGCCTCTGTGGGAAGTATTCATCCGCAGTCAGCACGGCTTGGCCCATAAGCATGTGGGCAGCCTGCATGCCTCCGATGCAGAGATGGCAGTCAATCATGCGCGTGATGTGTATACCCGTCGCAACGAGGGTATGAGCATCTGGGTCGTGCGTGCGGCCGACATCACGGCGAGCAGCCCTGTTGAAAAAGACTCATTGTTCGAACCTGCCAATAGCAAGGTGTATCGCCATCCGACTTTCTTCCCGATGCCGGAAGAAGTCAAGCACATGTAAGGCGTAAAAATGAATACAGTACTCAAACGAAATCCCACCGAGCTTGCTGCGGCAACGACGCCTTTGGTTGAAGGGCTGTTGCGTTTGGGCGATAACGCGTTAGTCTTGTCGCAGCGCTTGTCAGCCTGGTGCGGTCACGGCCCCGCGATCGAAGAAGATATGGCACTGACCAACGTTGCTCTTGATTTGCTGGGTCAGTCGCGCATGTGGCTGACGCTGGCTGGCAACGCCGAAGGCGCAGGTCGCGACGAGGACACACTAGCCTACCTGCGCGATGCCAATCAGTTCCGTAATGTTCTCCTGACAGAGTTGCCCGATGAGGATTACGCTCGCACAATCGTGAGACAGTTTTTCTTTGACGTCTGGCACTATTTTTTACTCGAACGCCTGACGCATTCTACGCATGCAGAGATTGCAGCGATTGCTGCTAAATCCCTCAAGGAAGTTACCTATCACGTCAGACGCGCCAGCGACATGATTGTCAGACTGGGCGACGGTACCGCAGAAAGCCATCGCCGTATGCAGGATGCCGTGGATGGACTCTGGCCTTATACGGGTGAGTTGTTTGTTGACGATGCGATTGATCTGGCGTGGGACAAAGAAGGCTGGGGGCCAAAGGTTTCTGCTTTGCAAGAAGTCTGGTTTGAGCATGTTTCTCAGGTCATGACCGAGGCTACTTTGACAGTGCCTGCCGCCGAGGCGGGTATGCATGCCGCGTTTCGTGGTGGGCGCATTGGTCGTCATACCGAGCACCTTGGATTCCTGCTGGCTGAAATGCAATTTTTACAACGCGCCTATCCCGGGGCAAGCTGGTGATTGACGCGCAGCAGGTGATGGGTTGGTTGCAAGATGTGGCCGACCCTGAAATCCCGGTGCTGTCGATTATTGATCTGGGCATCGTGCGAGAGGTGTCCTGGGATGAGGACACTTGCGTCGTAACTATCACGCCGACTTACTCCGGATGTCCGGCGATGTTTGAAATCAGCCGCGCAATTGAGACGTGCCTGCATGAGCACGAGATTAAAAACGTGCGTATGGCCACGCGTCTCTCGCCAGCCTGGACAACAGACTGGATGACCGACCAAGGGCGTGCCGCACTGAAAGGTTACGGTATTGCGCCACCCGTGCAGCGTGCAGTTGATATTTCTGGGATCAGTCGCAGACCTGCGATGCCGCCCGTTCCGTGTCCGCAGTGCGGATCAAAATCAACGCGACTAGTGAGTGATTTTGGTTCGACCTCCTGCAAGGCTTTATATCGCTGCAGCGAATGCCGCGAACCGTTCGATTACTTTAAAACGCACTAAATCAAGGTGCCAAGATGAGTCAATTTCATTCTCTCCATGTTTCTTCCGTTGCACGAAATACGCGCGATGCGGTGGTTGTAACGTTTGATGTCCCGCATGCACTGTCACAAGAGTTTTCCTTCAGACCCGGTCAATACCTGACCCTGAGACACGATCTGGATGGTCAGGAAGTAAGACGCTCGTATTCGATTTGTTCAGCGCCGCATGATGGCGTGATGCGTGTCGCGATCAAGCGTCTCGATGATGGTGCGTTTTCAACCTGGGCCAATACCAAGCTCGAGGCAGGTCAAACGATCGAGGTGATGCCTCCTGCAGGCAATTTCACCATTGATTTCTCGCCCGAACACGCACGGCACTATGTAGCGTTTGCGGTCGGTAGCG
>CAIPID010000489.1 GCA_903865015.1 uncultured beta proteobacterium
CGCGAAGATTGGCCATCCCAGCTCTGAGGACGCCAATATAGTCAACGCCACCATGGGAATAGAAGCGGTCATCTTCTGTTGCAATAACGGCATTACGCATTACCAACGGAATGTCGTTTAAGGGGATGACTTTGCGACGCTCTTCGCCAAACTCACCCAACAGCACTTTGTCCGCCGTAAAGATACGCAGCGGTACGCGTGGCCGATAGTCTGTCATCGCATTCAAGTCTGGCAGGTTGGGCCAGGCGAGTGCAAACGCCATACCGATTAGCAGCGCCGCGCAGGCAGCCAGCCCTGCACCGAGAATCGTCAGTTTGAGAAAAAATCGGACAAGGCGCGATCCTGACGGTTTAGCGTCATCGTCGTAGTTGTCATCGTCGTGGTGTGTGGAAGATTTGCTCATTGCGCGTCATTTTAAAGGTTTTATACGGGTTTGCTCGAATCTTTGCGTGCTTTACGTGCCCAACTTGTGCCCAATGCTGCTGGTCAATGGGATAATGTGCCCATGATTAACGCATTGACGCCCGTTATGCACGCCTCTAGCGACAAAACCTGCGACCAAATTCCTCGCACCACAGCAGACAATAGTCCTGTGACAGCCGAGCATTTGTCGCCTGCTCCATACTCTTTGCCTCATAACTTGCCCATTTTCCTGGTCGGAATGATGGGTGCAGGCAAAACCACCATCGGTAAAGGTCTGGCGCGTGCTTTGCAGCGCGATTTTTTAGATCTCGACCACGAACTCGAAGCGCGTTGCGGTGTCAGAATCCCTGTGATCTTTGAGATCGAAGGCGAGTCAGGGTTCCGTAAACGTGAGCGTCAGGTGCTCAATGAGTGCACCGTACGTCCCGGGATCGTGCTGGCGACCGGAGGTGGCGCCGTGCTGGCCACTGAAAATAGACAGGCGCTACAAGGCCGCGGGATTGTTGTGTATTTAAGGGCCACGGTAGAGGAGTTGTTTCGTCGCACCAGCAGGGACCGTAATCGGCCGTTGCTTGCCACCGCGGATCCCAAAGCCACGCTGCGTAATTTGCTCGAAATGCGCGAGCCGCTGTATCAGGAGATCGCTGATGTGATTATGGATACCGGCACGGTATCCGTCTCCGTGCTGGTGGGGCAACTGATCGAGCAGCTTAAAACAATCGATAAAACACTTGATCCGCGTAATCAGCAATTTACCCATCAGGTATTCGCTCCCTTTATCAAGCCTCAGCCCGAGGCTGCGACAGAAATTCAAAAAGAGAATCAATCTTGAGCACGTCTTTGAACACGCCTCTTCAAACCGTCAGTGTCGCCACGCCTGGCGGCCATTACCCGATCAATATTGCGCCCGGCAGGCTCGACACCCTGGCGCAAAGCATCCCTGCTGACGCCACCACGATTGCACTGATTACTAATCCCGTGATCCACGCACTGATGGGCGAGCGCGTGACCGCTGCCTTGAATCAAACCGGTTGCCCGGTTATGACCGTTATGCTGCCCGATGGCGAGTCACATAAAAATCTCGACACGCTCAATAAAATTTTTGATGCCATGCTCGGTGCCAAGCTCGACCGCAAATGCGTCATTGTTGCGCTCGGTGGGGGCGTGATTGGTGACATGGCGGGCTTTGCTGCTGCGGTCTATATGCGTGGTGTGAGATTTGTCCAGGTCCCGACGACCTTGCTGTCGCAAGTGGATTCCTCTGTCGGTGGTAAGACCGCGGTTAATCACCCGATGGGTAAAAATATGATCGGTGCGTTTTACCAGCCGATCGCAGTTGAAATCGACACCAATGTTTTCAATACCTTGCCTGATCGCGAAATGTCTGCCGGTCTGGCCGAGGTGATCAAATACGGTTTGATTCTCGACCCCGAATTTTTTGAGTGGTGCGAAAAGCATGTTGTGGGATTGCGCGCCCGCGATCCAGAGCTGCTCGCGATCGCGATTCGACGTTCCTGCGAATACAAAGCCTGGGTGGTCTCCAAAGACGAGCGTGAAACAGGCTTGCGCGCGATTCTTAATCTAGGCCATACCTTTGGTCACGCGATCGAGGCGGGCATGGGGTATGGCGAGTGGTTGCATGGCGAGGCCGTAGGCTGCGGGCTCGTTATGGCAGCGGACTTGTCTGCAGAGCTGCTGGGTTTCCCGCAGTCAGACGTGCAGCGTGTACGCGATCTGGTGACAGCGATTGGTTGTCCGACGGTAGGTCCGCGTTTGGGCGGTGTTGAGCAATGGATGTCACTGATGCAAGGCGACAAAAAAACAGAAGCCGGTGAAATCAAATTTGTACTGATGCCCAAGATCGGCGAAACCATACGACGCACCGCACCCGCAGAAATGGTTGCGCGTGTGATTTTGAGAAATACTGTTTAAGGAACGCCGTTAATGTCTGAGCTCGCTGTCTACGCACTTCGTCCCGAGCACAGCCGAGGTCGGCGTTATGCAGAGCCGGCACCGGGTAACCGCAGCGAGTTTCAGCGTGACCGTGATCGCATCATCCACGCGAGTGCGTTTCGCAGGCTTGAGTACAAAACACAAGTTTTTATTAATCACGAGGGTGATCTGTTTCGCACCCGCCTGACGCATTCGCTAGAGGTTGCACAGATCGCGCGCGTGCTCGCTCGCACCCTCCATCTCAATGAAGACCTCACTGAGGCGATCGCGCTTGCGCACGATCTGGGACACACGCCTTTCGGACATGCCGGGCAGGACGAACTCAACGCCTGCATGCGCGAATTCTCTCCTGACTCTGGTGGCTTTGAACACAACCTGCAAAGCCTGCGCGTGGTCGATGAGCTTGAAGAGCGTTATGCGTCCTTTAATGGTTTGAATCTGTGCTTTGAGACGCGCGAGGGGATTCTTAAACACTGCTCGCTTGCCCACGCAAAATTACTCGGTGATATTGGTCAGAGATTTATTGATCGTACCCAACCGTCGCTCGAGGCCCAGCTCGCTAACCTCGCAGATGAAATCGCCTACAACAATCATGATATTGACGATGGTTTGAGGTCCGGATTACTCACCCTTGAGCAGATGCAAACCGTGCCGATTTTTGCGCGCCACTATGCCTTGGTTATGGATGCCTGGCCTGAATTACAGTCAAGACGGGCTGTGGCCGAAACAATCAGGCGTATGATTAATACATTGATTACCGATGTCACGCAGACAACTGCGGCCAAGCTCGCGCAAGCAGCACCAGCGGATGCGAATGCAGCCAGACAGTGCGCTGCACTTGTCGCCTTTTCACCCGAGATCCGGCAAGAGGCCGATGTGTTGAAAAAGTTTTTGTTTGAAAATCTTTATCGGCATTTCAAAGTGATGCGCATGACCAACAAGGCGCGACGGATTGTTCGCGAACTGTTTAGCGCATTTGTACAGGAACCGCGCTTATTGCCACCCGATTATCGTCATCCGGATGAGATGACACAGGCGCGTAAAATCTCTGACTATATTGCCGGCATGACGGATCGCTTTGCAATCCGTGAACATCACCGTCTGTTTCAGATGGGAGACCAGCTTTAAGGAGATCATCATGCATATGATGCGAATTTCTAAAACACTACGATCTATCAGCTCCGCAGCCCTGCTTACTTTAACGCTCGCAGCATGCGCACCGACCACTCCACCCGGACTGGACGTTTCGACACAAAATCCTCCGCCTCCCACCACGACGCTAGGTGAGTCCCCGCGCGTGGATCTTGGCGGCAGGTTGTCTCTCATTCAGGTCTGTGCACCCACCGGCGGTAACTGTTCGTTGGCGTTCGTCGACTCACTGCCTGCAGACAATGTCTCAAAGATCGTGAGTGATTACTTTGCCCGTACATCTCGCACACCCGCACCGCAGGTCTCTGTGGAAAGTAATTGTTCGCCTGGCTGGGTCGCCTCAGTCATGTCGGAGCAAGGCTCAGTGCTAGGTGGCGGTTTGTTGCACGCGCAAGCTGCGGTCTGTGGTCATCCAACACCTCAGAGTGCAATCAACAAAGCACTCGATGTCTGTGATGCCAAAACCTCTGGCGGATGCCGCAAGTCCTCGCGCATCAAAGTCGTCTGGGGCCAATGGATGGGCAACAAGCTCGCAGGACGTGACCTTGATCCCGGACGACCTTACGAAGCATGGTCTTATGCGGGTGGAATGGGCTGCGAGTCACCAGTGCCGATCGTCGTCTCAGCAAGTTGCTCCAACGAAGCTGCGGCCATGGTGCGCGCAGCGGGCGTCAGGTTTCCCTGACGCGCTTGCTTGATCAGCTTTTGTTAGCTGTGCGAGGTTTCAACACACGGGCCAGATAATGTCCCGTGTGGCTCTCTGTACTGGCCGCGACTTTCTCTGGCGTACCTTCTACGACTACGCGGCCACCGCCATCCCCACCCTCAGGTCCCATATCCACCACCCAGTCAGCGGTTTTGATCACATCCAGATTGTGTTCAATCACGACGACCGTGTTGCCCGCCTCGACTAACTGATTCAATACTTGAAGCAACAAGGCGATGTCATGGAAATGCAGACCCGTCGTGGGCTCGTCCAGGATGTAAAACGTACTGCCCGTGCTGCGTTTGGACAC
>CAIPID010000490.1 GCA_903865015.1 uncultured beta proteobacterium
CAATACCGTCGATCGCTGAAGCAAACTTGCGATATCGCGCATGTTGATAGAGCGAGGCAGGTACACCTTGTGCAATCAACTCATCATCTGTTACAGCACGAATCCCTAATTTACCGGCAAGAAGATTCTGCCAAAAATGATCCACACTCTGAGCACCGGGAAAACGCCCTGCCATTCCGATAATGGCAATAGCTGAGTTGGGATGGGACATTAAAACCTCTGTCTATTTATGCGGGATGACTAGATCAGTGAATAGAATTCAGTCGCTGGGCTAACAGGTTCACTGTCGGATATCTGAAAAAATCTAGAATCGCAATTTCACAACCGATTCTCGAAATGATGAGATTTCTGATCCGCACAATTTTGAGCGAATCTGCCCCGATATCAAGAAAATTCTTTGTACGATCAATCGCTCCGTAGCCAAGAACACTTTCCATACAAGACGCAATCACATCATCAAATGCCTCAGATACTTCATCTGACTCAATTGGCTTAACGATCGGCGACTGTCGCTCTGTTGGAATGAGAGGTACAGATATGGCGGCGAGTGCTTTACGATCGACTTTACCGTTAGAGGTAAGAGGAATAGTCTCAAGCCATACAATTTGTCTTGGTACCATGTACGACGGTAGATACTCCGAGGCATACGACTGAATATCTGTAATATTGCGAGGATCTGGTTCCGTTCCAAACAGCCCCCATCGTTGAGACTGATCTGAAGCAATCGCGCCACAAACCAGCCCGTGCAGAAATATGAAATTTGAGTTCAATCCAAGTATTGGACGCACACGATCAAAATCAACAGCACCAATGCCGCACAAGCCAAGACCTAAAGCCGGAGCGTGCTCAGCAAGCAACTGACTGATTGCGCCGGCTTCGATCAGACAGAAATCCCGTGCATATTCAGGGTATTGCACAGCTACGACAGAGGGATCCGCCACAAGGAAAAACTCACATCCTGAGGATTCTGAAAACGAGCGGTTGTAATCACCGTGTATCGCCTGAATCTCTTTTGCAGGAGAAACAAGTCTGAGCATCCGCTTAACAGGATCCAGATAATAAACACCTTCATCGAGTCCTGTTACGCGACCTTGCTTAATATGGATATAAACCTGAACGGAATAAAGCGCCCCTCCCGATGGATACATATACTTGGGGACTGGCGAACCACTGATCGTCTGCGCACACAACAAATCCAGCAAACTCGAAAAATCATCAAATCTAATAGCTTGATCCAGAAACTCGCGATGACTCTGCCGTAATAACCAGGCTGCTTTGCGTGCGGCAGGATCTGCGACGTGCGAAAGACGCACGCTTGATCTGTCAGCCAGGTCTTTACGCACCCCTGGACCACTACGTTTGTATGCGAGCGTCTCAGATTCCGCAAAGACGCTCTCCTCTGAGGACGTCACCTCTGGTACAAGAAATGCAACGAGTCTTTTTGATGCGCGGTCCGAGCCAATCGCGTCAACCACAGCATCAGACACTCCGGGATAGCGTTTTAATACAGTCTCGATTTCACCGAGTTCGATACGAAAACCATCGATTTTTACCTGATGGTCCTGGCGTCCCAGGAATTCGATCGCACCGTCAGGACGATAACGCCCAAGATCGCCTGTGCGATACAGCCGCTCTCTGGTTGAAGGATGTTGCAGAAAACTAAGCGCGGTGCGCTCCGCGTCAGCCCAATAACCTAATGCGACTCCGCGCCCAGAGATAAAAATCTCACCGATCGCCCAAAGAGGTCTTACTTCATAATCAGGCCCCAGAACAATCACGTTTTGATTCGCCAGGGAATAACCGTAAGGAATGCTTTTCCAATCCGGATTGATCTCATGCACTGGATATTCGATCGACCAGATCGCGGCCTCAGTCGCGCCACCCAGACTAATGACTTCACACAATGGGAAGTTACGCTGAATCGCCGGTGGCAGTGTCAAAGGCACCCAGTCACCTGATAGCATCCCAACCCGCAATGCGATCTCGGGGGGAGGACTAGCCAGGGACAGAAACTCCGTGAGCATCCCCATGAGCGCGGGGACACTATTCCATATTGTGACGGTGTGCAGGCGCATTAAATCCAGCCAATGACCAGGGTTGCGCAAACTTTCATGATCAGGGATCACAACTGCCCCGCCTGCACCCAGTAAACCGAAAATGTCATAGACCGAAAGATCAAAGCTAAGCGAAGACAATGCGAGCACGCGATCACGTGCGGTTATAACGCGACGGGCGTTGATGTCGTCAATCGTATTGACGGCCGCCTCGTGGCTGATCATGACACCTTTGGGCTCACCCGTCGAACCAGAGGTAAAAATCACATACGCGAGATCCGTTGCTGCACTTCGTCCGGGAACCGTATCCCATGCGTGATCACCTGCATCCGAACGAGAAAGACGAATCGCCAGCACTTCTGGCGGTAATGAAGGTTCAGACAAAGCATCCGTCTCAACAATCACCAGACGGGCACCCAATTTGCGGATAATTGCATGACGCCTTGCTTCGGGCCACTCGGCATCAACCGGAACGTACGCTCCACCCGCAGCGAGAATGGCCATCACAGCAGCAATCTGCTCCCATGATTTGCGCATCATGACGACTACTGGCTCACCTATGCGTAATGAATGCTCCGACAATACATTGGCGGTTCGTATGGATATCGAGGCCAACTCTGCGTAACGCAATACTTTCTGTGTTGAAAAAATCGCAATAGCATCTGGTGCTTGCAGACATTGCCTAAAGAAAGCCTCGTGAAGCAATTCTGACGAATATGGGCGCGTAGGTGCCTGTGGCGCGACGCTATTCACACGTATTGGCGTAAATGGGACGGCCAACGCAGACTCGCTGGCAAGATGATCCAGCAACTTTCCGTACGCATCGAACATCGCATCAAGCAAACCCGGCGCAAAGGCGGAATCCACAGTGTCCCATGCAAGGCATAGCGCACCACGATGCTCGACCACCAGCACATCCAACAAAACCTGCGGGGTCTGCGTGATACCAAAAACAATAGAGCCAAACGGATTGAGATCAGTCGCGTCATCCTGAACTGAGTCTAGGCTAAGCGCACTGGTAAAAACGATTGGCATCGCTGCGCGATCAATTTCACCATTTCTTCTAAGCATGCCGAGTACTTCTGTGCCACCAACTACGCGGTGATCCATATCGGCCCATAAGCGTGCCTGAATCGCACGAGAGAGCTCAACAATATTCTTTTCTGCCGCATCGATTTCAAGCAAAGTTAGCGTGGTGAAATCACCCACGATTGCACCGACCTGAGGATGCAAAGGTTTACGGTTAAAAAGCGACAAATTGATTGTGAAATGCGTTGAGCGCGACCACTGAGCAATCACTTGTGCAAATGCAGCCAATACCAGAGAGGATGGCGTAATCGCGTCGCTGCGCGTCCGCGCTTTGACGCGACTCCACTCCAATGCAGGCATGTTGTAGGTGCGACGGGTAAATCGAGGCGGCTCTGAATGAGCAGATACACTCGCTAAAGGCAGATCAGGCGCAGCGGGTAAATTCGGCAAGCGTTTGCGCCAATATTCACTTGCCCGTTGATATTCAGCACTATCGCGAAGTTTTTCTTCAGCAATGACATAGTCCCGAAAGGTCAAATCCAAAGCGTCAAGTTCGTCGCGTCCACTGGCGTAGAGCGACCAAGCCTCTCTACCCAGCAACATGATTGATGAGGCATCCAGTGACAGCCCGTCAAAACTTACGTGCAACCGGACCAGATCCTCGCTCAGCTTGGTCGCGCACAGATCAAACATTGGCCATACATCAGCAGGCGCGACACGATGAGATAAGCGCGAACGCACTAACTGAATATGCTGGTCGAGTTCTGAAGAGGCCGCAGCGGACAGGTCCGACGTCTCTATCTCGTAGTGAGGGACCTCTGGAAGTACACGTTGTCGACCATCGGCATCGACAACAGCGCGAAGCATAGGATGACGCCGAATCAGCACATTCCATGCCCAGGTCATGCGTCCGACGTTTAGATCGGGACAATCCATTTCAAAATAAACATGGGCGGACACACCACCAAGCTCGAAGCTATCCGGATAACTCCGACCAATCCAATAGGCTTGCTGGATTGGAGTAAGCACAAATGGATCGAACGCTTTATCTGGCTCTGAAATGATCTCCAGAGGCTGGGCTTGTTCATTACTCGCAGTCAGTGCTTCAAGCAATGCTGTCTTATGTGCGACAAGTTGTTGTCTGATTTCAGCATTCATCGCGCCTTCAGGCGCACTGAATCCTAATCGTCCGTTCTCGACTCGCAATCGAATATCACGTGCTGCCAAATCACTCAGTAATTGTCCAATCGAACTCATATCAAGCCTTCCTCTCGCTCCTGAGAGGCCATTTCAGGAGTCGCAACCTGCTCGCGAGCCAACAACAAGTGATCAATGACGGCGGCCAACTCACCCAGACGCGGATGCTCCATGACAATATGTAATGGAAGACGCAAATTCAGTTTTTGCTGTAATTGAGCAATCGTGCGTGTTGCGGACAAAGAGTGCCCGCCCAGTGAGAAGAAATCATCATCTACACCAACTGCATCGAGGCGCAGGAGCTCACGCCAAATGGTCGCTAAGGCACGCTCAGTTGGCGTAGAGGGGAATCGCCCACTCCCGCCTAACCTGCTGCTACGACCAGGAATCGGCAGTCTCTTCCGATCGACCTTGCCGTTATTGTTTAGTGGAATTTCTTTAAGCGGTACGAAATGTGCAGGAAGCATCGCCTCAGGCAACCAGCGTGCCAGCCAGTCCCTTAAACCTGAAATACTCTCGCCGTTTCGGGACCGATAGTAAGCAACCATCTCACGGATATCTGGATCAGCGTCTTTTTCTAGTCCATAACCGATACTGGCTAATATCCGACGAATCTGCCCTTCATCAATCGGCGAATTAAGCTCTGCGATAGCCTCGTCACGAGTTTTCAAGCCGAGTCTGACTTCCCAGCTATTTGGCCAGGCGTAATTATGAAAACCACGTTTTTTACCATGAACAAAGATACCGGCATCATTGATCACGCAATTGGTCGAGCAGCCTCCGGCCTCGGGTTTAACCCATGGCACAAAGCGGTTGATGTAATCGTAGATCTGAGTAACACTCGCATCCGAATAGCGATAGAAATCAACAAATTCAATCTCAGAAAACGCTTTCTCAGAACGTACGTAAGACACGTCTAGCGCACGACTCACTGCGTCGTCTTGCCGGTGGTAGAGTCTGCGTGCTTCTAGCACCGCACCTTCTATCTCATCGGCGTCGCGCACACCGTTGGCAAACAAATCAGCCAGACGTGTTTCAAAAATTTGCCCGCGCGACAGGCCTGTCACGATGTGTCTGATCCCGCGTTTGCGCGCTTCGTTGATACCCATGGTGTAGATGGTTTTGAAGCAGCCATTACAAACCGTCGCATGCCGCTCAAGACTATCGCGATAGATCGTTGCGATAGCCGGCGTTTTTGCGACCACCAGCTCAATCCCAAGATCAGCCACCGCATTCGCGATATTGTCCTTCGCTTTCTGAGCAATGAACCCATTATCGAAAGTAAAAGCTAAAACCTTAAGTCCACGTTCCCTGACTAATTGGTACAAAGCGTAAGTTGAATCCTTACCGCCTGAATACAACATCATTGCATCGTATTGAGCTGAATCATTTTTTAAGCGGGCATTTGCAAACAAATCATCTAACTCATCTAGACTGCGGAAGTACTGCTCCATATCGCTACGATTACGTTCAAAGTTATGACATGGCGCACACACTCCCGTGGCATCCAGATTGGCACCGGGGAAATTCTCGGGCAAACCACATGCCGTACAGTGCGACAATTCCGCATCCAGTACGTTGACCTTGCGCATTTCCACAACGCATTCAGCAACCTGCGGATTAGAGAGTAGTCGCGTCTCAACTTCGCCTACTTCAATGCGAACCCCTCTGATTTTTACCTGAGTATCTTTGCGGCCAAGATACTCCATCACGCCATCTGTACGCCAACGCGCGAGATCTCCACTACGATACATGCGGGCATCCGCCCGAAAAAGATCGGGGAGAAAGCGGTCCGCCGTCATCTCAGGCTGACCCAGATAACCCTGCCCAACCCCCTCTCCACTGATAAACAGCTCACCCACAACACCAGCTGGCAAAACCTCACCGAAAGGACCCAGCACATACAAACGCACATTGTCTGCAGGTTTGCCTATGGGTACGGAGGCGGCAAGGTCGGTGTCAGGATTAAAACGATGAATCATGCAACCAACAGTTGTTTCTGTGGGCCCGTACTCGTTACAAAGAATCAGGCGTTTGCCAAAGCCCTCATGCGCTTTAAGAGCGAGTCCTCGCGTGAGGTCCTCTCCACCAATAATCAGGGTGTGAATACGATTTAAAGTGACCCCCATCTCCAAGGCTAACGCAAGATGCGATGGCGTCAACTTGACTACATCGACAGAATCCTCACGAAACACATCAAGCACGACGGGAGGCAGGCCTGGTGATTCCTCACGATAGATCCGGATTGATCCGCCAAGCGCCAACGGAACAAACACGGAAGTGACGGTCAGGTCGAAACCAATCGACGTAAACAAAGCAAACGTATCAGTCGGTGCCGCCGGGTACTGCCTCATGGCCCATTCTACGTAGTGCATCAGATTGCCATGTGACAGCACGACCCCTTTTGGTTTGCCTGTTGAACCAGACGTATAGAGCAGATAAGCAGGATCAGTCAGTACAGGCGCGGGTAACGCATCACCCGAACCTGTGGACTCAGGCAAGTGATCTATATCAATCACAGGTAATGCTGACATCAGCAGCCTTGCGCGATCAAGCTGTGCGCCTGCAGATACAATCGCTGAGGCTCCGCAATCACGCAAAATCTCGATCAAGCGATCATCTGGATGAGCCGGATCAAGCGGCACATAGGCAGCTCCAGCCTGGTGAATCCCAACCATTGCGGCAGGCAACGTGAAATCACGATCAAGCAACAACGCAACAAATGATCCGCGTCCTACGCCCTGGCCCTTAAGTGTTAAGGCTAATTTGAACGACCAGGCATTCAATTGCCCATAGCTCAGCGTAGTATCGTTTTTAGATAATGCGACAGAATCTGGTTGAGACTGAGCGTTAAATTCAAATTGTCTGAATACAGGCTGCTTATTGAGCACCTCGTAATCTGTGCCGTTCCAAGCGATGAGAACAGTTTCTCGTTCACCTGGTGTCAACAAAGGCAATTGTTCAATCGTTTTACTATCAACCGCTGTCGTCACCTCCAGAAATGACGCAAGTCGACCAGCTAGCGCCTGCACCGCAACGTTATCAAAACGCCATGTATCAACAACAAAATCAATCTGCCCTTGTCGCGCGCAACAGACAATCGTATTGGGACGTGAAACAGCCTCGCCCAGTTTGAGTAAAAACGAGGATCCGGGAATCTGCACGTTAGGCGCAAGAATATCAGGGTATCTGATCAGGGCATCACGCAATAACCCGCCCTTAAGAATCGCCTCTGTCAACGCGCCATGCACAGAATCCAGGGCCTGCGTCACGCTCTGTCCTGCAGCAACCTGCAAGCGTACAGCCAAGGTATCGCAAATCAAAGGCGACAATTGCTGATCACCCGTGTTTTCAGGAACCACCATCAGGTCGATGGACTGACGCCCGGATATGCGTGACAGATACAAAGCAAGCACAGACAGGATTTGAAACTCTGATACACCGGCGGGAAGTGTCACGGGTAACGTCGAGTAACGCGCACTGGAGTTTTGTGCTTCTTGAGCACTTTGAATAATTTCTCTTGCGGGTGCAATTAAATCGAGAGGTTCAAACTCAGCGAGTCGGCGTACCCAGTACAACTCCTTTTTTGAAAACCTTTCAACAAATGCGTCCAAAGAAAGGCTAAGCGCAGTAGACGGTCCAGGCAGAGATCCCCCTACACCCATCCCAAACTTACGAATTGACTCAGTGATTGGTTCAGCTGAGCCATCCAGTGCCTCGCACTGAATAAGTCTCAAATGCCCCTTGCCTGTGGCGACCAGGATACTAGCCGCGCCTATTTCAATAATCGTACCTGGCATCGCATCCACACCGTTGAACGCTTTCGCTGATCGTACTGCCCAGACGTTGGGACCAACTACGAGCTTGGTCAACATAAACGGATTTCGGTGATTGCCAACGTGAGCAGCTCTCACCAAGGACTCAAGCTCAACAGCTGATCTATTCCAGTCAAGTAAGCCATCACCAACAGGCACTTCAACGCGAGAATTAAAACTTCGCCCGACTTCTGACTGCGCCCAATCTGTCACCTGATCATCTTCTATTTTTTTAATCAGATCAGAAAATGCTGCGACTGCAGCCTCATAGCATTTTGCATTCAAAGAAGCCGTTGTCTCATCCGCATCCACGTCAAAACGCCGTTGCTCAACAAGATTGCCTGCATCAATTTTTTCTATCATTAAATGCCAGCTAATCCCATGCTGACGCTCTCCATTGACGATCGCCCATGCAGTGGCATTTGCTCCGCCATAGGCAGGCAGCAGTGAGTCGTGATAATTGATGGCCAGACCACTGGCCATCGCCAAGACATCAGCGGGAATAATCTGCCAGTTTGCGATACTGAAAAGATGATCAAACGCGACACGATTCAATTCACTGGCAAGATGCTTGCCAGGAGCAAGGACGCGCACATCATTATCATTTGCCCACGATGCAATTTGTACTGATGGTGTCACCATGGCCACTATTTCATGACCAGCTTCGCGAAGGAGTTCAGCGCAACGTGCAGCTAATGTACCTTCTTCACCAAAAATGATGCAGCGAAATTTTTTGGATGCAATACTTTTGGATATGCTGCTCACGATATTAAATTTCCAGATAAATTTTTTGGGGATAACTGTAATGTCCCCCCGGAGAGAGATGCTTCATGACTGCGCACAGCAAGGGCACCAACAAAACCGCTGCCAGTCTCAAGGTGATGTAAAGACCACTGGCTCGTGTCTCGTCCTGCGAGACTAACCGGCACATCAACGCCCACAGAAAATGAATCAAGCGGATGGGACAGCCCGAGTCCAAGGCCCTTCACAAAGGCCTCTTTACGCGTCCATAGCCGGAAGAAAGCAGACTCCTGCATTGAGGGTGGTAAATGTTTGTAGCAACTAAATTCATCAGGAGAAAAAAACCGCTCGACCAGACCGTCACGATCCTCAATAGGTTTGATCTCCTCTATATCGATGCCTATATCGATGTCTCTTGCAATGGCAATCGCGACACCATCACCCGAGTGTGACAAGCTGAACGACAAACCTTTCGCGTTGACGAGTGAAGGTTTCCCGTGAGTGCCTTGGCTAAAAACCAATTCTCTGGGAGAACAATCTGCATACCTTGAGAGCAGCAAACGCAACAATCCATGCGCTTGTGCAAAACGCACGCGCAGATGTTCATACACAAACCGCGACATTCTCAAGGATTCGGTACTGTCAAGCGTACTGGTAAAGCATTCGAGCGCAGGACTCATCGCACTGAAGGTTGCAAACCAGACATGCACACTGTTTCGTTCAAGAGAAACAGTACGGTTCGATGCCAAACAGGAACTCGAACTGAGTTGACCTTGCAATGAAATTGCCAGGGGATTTCCAACCCAGCCACTCATTGTGAAATATTACCCGTCGGAGGATATCCAATTTTGTTCCACATCTCGCATTGTCGACCTGCAGTAGAAGTCCCTGCAACAATGGGCCAGGCAAGTTTTAAAACACCTGATTTTATTGAGGAAGCCAGTGGCCATGCCACTGGCACATCGGTGCCGGATGATGGGTTTCCTGTTTTAGCGAAATTGGTCCAATAACGTTGCATTGATTCAGAGAGTTGAACCTCATCAGCAGTGAATTTCGCCTTTTCGCCATTTGGCAATACCAGCAGATCTGCATTGCCAAATACAAAAGGTAACTCTGTTGTGTGACAGGCTTTGTTATCACATTCTTTAAAGGGCAACATATTGAAACTAGGTTTATGCGTAAACTCATAACGGTATGCCTGAGCAAAACCAGACACAAAATCTGCAGCAGAGCAATCAAACACGTAATCTGTAAAAACCTGAGCCGCAGGCTCGACTGGATTTGCCGACACTAACGGGTAGGCCTGCATGATCGACTTCATATTATTGTTGAATAAACTGTAAAGCCATTCAGGATAAAAAGAAGCAGGAAGGCCGGCAAAAGGTGCTACAAAAATAGTCCCTTCATATTGATTAAAACCGATCAATACCGGTTTCTGAGGCGTATCTTGCGCGACAGGTAGCGCAGGCAAACGCACTGTCTGACCATCGATGACTGGTCCCCATACATCAACGGAGGCAAGATGGTCCTTCAAAACAAGGCCTGCTTGAGCTCGAAATTTATCAGAGGCCGCCACTAAATCCTTAACATTCATGTTTTTTAAACACTGAATATCAGAACACCCAGCCATAGCAGTAAACAAATCAGAATCGCCTATTTCTTCTGAGACCTTGCGCAACGGTACGCCAAGCAGGTTGCTTTCCATAATCGCACCAGAGAATAGTTTTTTACTTTCTGGCATTGCCGTAAGATGCAAGCCAATCGATATCGCGCCTGCGCTTTCCCCAACCAAGGTCACGCGAGCGGGATCTCCCCCAAAAGCTCCGACGTTATCTTGCACCCAACGCAAGGCTAATTGCTGGTCAAGCAATCCATAATTGCTCCCTTGGCTGCTTGCTGTTGTCAAAAAACCTAATGCACCTAAACGATAGTTAAACGATATAAAAATGACATTTTTCGAAGCAAGGCGGGAGCCATCGTATAGAGGGTCTGAAGATGAACCGCTATAAAAACCTCCCCCATGAATAAACACCATGACAGGGAGTTTTTCCTGGCTGGCAACATCCTTCGGTCTCCAGATATTTATAAACAGACAATCTTCGCTGCCTGGTCCATAAAACCCACTCTGCGCACAGGCCGAACCGAACCGCGAAGCAACGAACGTTGATGTCCATTTCGGTCTGGGCTTTGGCGCTGTCCAGCGATTTTCGCCCGCAACACTCTGTGCGTAAGGCATTCCGCGAAAAACTTCGATCCTGACAGGACTCAGCGAGTCATCCAACACGCCACACACTGGGCCTGCGGATGTCTGTAAAACCTCGGTCTGACAAGTTTCCTGTGCACTCACCTGCAGGGATGCGCATAAAAATAAAGCGATCGCAGCAATTGATTCAACCAAACGAATCTTTGCACGCTGATTAATCAATATGAACCGCAATGAAAAGATCATCATTTAATTAAACATGTGAATACGGCACAGTTAATATAGGGGAGGTCAAAACAGACGGCATAATTGATATGGTCAAAGGTAATACGAGCATTTTCAGAATGATTGAAAATCTTGATATTTCAAGCGATTACTAGAAGATGTTCATATTTCGCATCGGCTAGGCTGCAAATAAGCCAAACAGTGTAAATTTTACTTAAATTAGACGTACTTGGAGTTATAACTTGTCGGGTCAAAGCCTGCAAGTTTTTGCTATAAAAAGAAGCAATTAAGTAATTATTTGTAAGATTCCGTTTTTTTTGATCAAACGTCTGGTTTGGCAAGCTCTGAGTGAGCATGAGCCAACCAAATCTTTACGCGTTGACGATCCATTAAACCGAGTCCCGTTTGGCGTGAACCCTTGTGCTGTACAGACCAAAAACTACTGTTGTTTCTGTCAATTTTCTTGGCAACCGAGCTGTGCAGGTGTTTGATCGTGATGACTTTGCCGCCAAGCTCTTTAGCCCGCTAAAATTCGCTAGACTTTTCGAGCGTACTGCAGCCTTAAACAAACATAAAGTACGCATTCCCATCGAATTATTGAATTTTTTTGATTATGGATAAAAATGCTGGCGAATCCGGGCACAATCTGACCACAAACAGTTAAAAGTTACTTTTTCAAGAACTGCTTACACCATCGCCTAATGCTCCAGAAAAGAAAAACGGGCTTGAAGGCTAATAGCCCGCAAACCCGCATCTACACTGGTGGCGCATCCCTGACTCGAACAGGGGACCTTCGGATTATGATTCCGCTGCTCTAACCGACTGAGCTAATG
>CAIPID010000491.1 GCA_903865015.1 uncultured beta proteobacterium
AGGGAGAAAATCTCGGAAATAGAAGAATCAAGCATTAAACACACCAAAAGCCACGTCGGATCATACCGCCTCAAAGCGCCGCGCCCCCAGACTGTGGCAAAATCCTCCGCTTGTTAAAGCAAATTAAGTGTGTTGCCCAATGAGCGTTTCTACTCCAGCAAAACCTGTCACCCCACTCGAGGCACAAGCCCGGATCATCGCCCAACTCGCCCAAGAGCTGAGTGTGCGGCCCCAGCAAGTCGCCGCAGTGATCGAACTCATCAACGACGGCGCGACGATTCCGTTTATCGCCCGCTACCGCAAAGAGGCCACAGGCGGTCTGGATGACACGGTTTTACGTAATTTGGACACACGTCTGATTTACCTTAAAGATCTCGAAGAGCGACGTGGTGCCATCATGGCCTCGATCACTGAGCAAGGCAAACTGACACCTGAGCTCGAGCGTGAAGTCCAGCAAGCAGATACCAAGCAGCGGCTCGAAGACTTGTACGCGCCTTACAAACCAAAACGCCGCACCCGCGCGCAGATCGCGCGCGAAGCAGGTCTGGAGCCACTGGCTGACGCCGTGCTCGCAGACCTCGCCTGCGATCCGAGCGCGCTTGCCGCACAGTACCTGAACGCAGAGGCCAACATCAATGATGCCAAGGCCGCACTGGATGGCGCACGCGACATTCTGGCTGAACGCTATGCGGAAAACGCAGACCTGCTGGCCGACATGCGCACACACCTCTGGTCCAGTGGTTACCTATACTCAAAAGTATCCGAAGGCAAAGAAGCCGATGGCGCGAATTTCCGTGACTGGTTCGACTTTAACGAGCCTCTGCGTACCCTGCCCTCGCACCGCATCCTCGCCATGCTGCGCGGTCGCCAGCAAGGCGCGCTCGAATTACGTATTGGCCTCGAAGCAAGCCAAGACGTGCTGGTACCACACCCATGCGTGGAACGCGTGGCACAGTTCCTAAAACTGGGGCGTGACTTGTTTGATGCAGCACCCTCACCTCGTGCAAAGTGGCTGGCTGATGTGGCCCGCTGGACCTGGCGGGTCAAGTTGCTGACAATGTTTGAATCCGAGATGATCACACGTCTGCGCGAAACGGCGGAAACAGAAGCAATCCGAGTCTTTGCAGCCAACCTGAAAGACTTACTACTCGCCGCACCTGCAGGTCCCAAGGCCGTATTAGGCCTCGATCCAGGCATCCGTACTGGCGTAAAAGTTGCTGCGATTGATCACACAGGCAAGGTAGTTGAAACCTCAACCGTCTATCCCTTCGAACCGCGCCGTGATCGTGCAGGTTCACTCGCCACACTCGCCATGATCGCGCGCCGCCACAAAATTGAACTGGTCGCAATCGGTAACGGCACCGCCTCGCGGGAAACAGAAAAACTTGTGGGCGAGCTTATGGCTGCCCAACCTGATCTGAATCTCACCCGCGTGGTCGTATCTGAAGCCGGTGCGTCAGTCTACTCAGCCTCCGAGCTTGCTGCGCTTGAATTCCCCGATCTGGATGTCAGCCTGCGCGGTGCGGCCTCGATCGCACGTCGCCTGCAAGATCCGTTGGCCGAGCTCGTCAAAATCGAGCCTAAAGCCATTGGAGTCGGCCAGTATCAGCATGACTTGAATCAGCGCGAACTCGCGCGCTCACTCGACGCCGTGGTTGAGGATTGCGTGAACGCCGTGGGCGTCGATGTGAATACCGCCTCGGCAGCCCTGCTCGCCCGCGTGTCAGGTCTGAACAGCACGCTTGCCAAAAACATCGTCAGCTATCGCGATGAAAAAGGCGCCTTTCCTAACCGTAAGGCTCTCAAAGAAGTCTCTCGTTTTGGTGAAAAAGCCTTCGAACAAGCTGCAGGATTTTTGCGTATCCCTAATGGTGATAATCCACTTGATACATCCTCCGTCCATCCTGAAGCCTATCCTGTCGTTGAGCGAATCCTGAAAAAAATCGCTTCAGACATGAAAGACGTCATCGGCAATCGGGACAAACTCAAAGGCCTATCACCTTCTGAATTCACCGATGAGAAATTCGGTGTGCCAACCGTACGCGACATTTTGCTCGAACTCGAAAAACCCGGTCGCGATCCGCGTCCGGAATTCAAGACCGCGACCTTCAAAGAAGGCGTCGAAACGCTCAATGATTTGCTGCCGGGCATGATTCTCGAAGGCGTTGTCACCAACGTTGCCAACTTTGGCGCGTTTGTCGATATCGGTGTGCATCAGGATGGTCTGGTACATATCTCGGCTCTAGCAGAAAAATTCGTCTCTGATCCGCGCGATGTGGTGCGTGTTGGCCAGACCGTGCAGGTGCGTGTGCAGGAGGTCGATATTCCACGTAAACGTATTGCGCTGACGATGCGCCTCAATGATGAGGCGCCGCCTGCGCGCTCGATGGGTGCGGCAGGTGCCAGCACCAATACGGGAGGCAGTAAGCCACGCCGTCCCGCAGCGGCGCCAGAGCCAGTGGGTAACAATGCAATGGCGGCTGCGTTTGCTAAGTTGAAGCGGTAAAAATTATTTAAATTGCATGGTCTGCGTCTGTTATAAACAAGGCATCATTGATGCCAAGCGGATATTCAGTCACAACGAATCATGCAAGCTTTAATTGGATTTACCTGGCTACTGGTTTTGCAAACGCTGGGAGAATTTTGCTCACGTTTGCTGCACCTGCCCTTTCCTGGACCTGTTACCGGTATGCTTTTATTACTGGTAGCGGTTCGCTGGCCATTGGTCCGTGACCCAGTTTCTGCGGTTGCAGAGTTTCTACTTTCGCACTTGTCTTTGCTATTTATCCCTGTTGGTGTGGGTGTGATGACTCACATCGCGCTGGTCAGCCAATATGGCTGGAAAATCTTGATCATCATCATTATCTCAACTTGGCTCGGCATGGGGATGACTTTGCTTGCGCTGCGCTGGGGAGGTAAGCACTGATGTCAGATTTTGTTGAACTCTGGGTGTATCTTTCCTCCACACCACTTTTTGGGCTGACTGCGACGCTAGTCGTATATGTGTTTTGGTTTTCACTCTACGTGAGAGCAGATCAACATCCATTGTTGAATCCTGTGCTCTGGAGCATCCTGACCATTGCAGGCACACTCACCGTTACCAGCGTTTCTTACCAGACCTATTTTTCTGGTGCACAGTTCATTCACTTTCTACTTGGACCTGCTGTCGTAGCACTCGCCTGGCCACTATGGCTGCGCAGGCATCAATTGAAATCCAGAATGCGTCGATTGTTGGTTGCAGCAACGCTGGGCGGCCTGGTTGCAAGTCTTTCCGCCGTGGGATTAGCTTTACTACTTGAGCTACCCTCGGGGGTCGTATTGTCGCTTGTTCCTAAATCAGTCACAGCTCCGGTCGCGATGGGAATTTCTGAGGCGATTGGTGGGATCCCAGCCCTCTCTGCAGTATTTTCAGTATTAACAGGACTGATTGGCGCGTTGACAGGCAAATATATCTTTGAATTTTTCAAGATACCAAAAGATACACGTGGCTGGTCTGATCGCGGCTTTGCGCTCGGTACCGTTTCACACGGGATTGGAGCCGCCAGGGCAATCCAAGTCAATCCAGACGCAGGGGCTTATGCTGGGTTGGCACTGGGACTGCAAGTCGTCATCGCATCGCTTTTGATACCTGGGCTATTCAGGCTCTTGGGTCACTTTTTTTAAGAGAGCAAAGAATAATGAAAACCGAACGCTTTCATCACGTCGCGTATCGCTGCCTCGATGCAAAAGAAACTGTTGAGTGGTATGTCAAACACCTTGGCATGAATTTTCAACTGGCGATCGCTGAAAATCAGGTGCCATCCACCAAAGCCCCTGACCCCTATATGCATGTATTTCTGGATGCGGGGCAAGGCAACGTTCTGGCATTTTTTGAGCTGCCTAATTCACCTGCGATGGGGCGCGACACGAATACGCCCGAGTGGGTGCAACACATCGCCTTTAAGGTCGCGAGCCTTGAGGCACTCGAAGATGCAAAATCAAAACTTGAAACTGAAGGGATCGAGGTGATCGGCATCATTGATCACACGATATTCAAAAGCATTTACTTCTTTGATCCGAATGGGCATCGACTAGAACTGGCTGTCGACATCGGTACGCCCGAGATGTACAAAAAACTGGACGAGGTGAAATGGGACATGCTCAGAGAATGGAGCCACACAAAAAAAGCGCCAACGCATGCGGACTGGATGCATAAGAAAGAGTTTCAGGCCGAAAAAGGCTAACTGTTAACAATTCATATGATTTAAATCACATTATCCGCCCTTGTTTTATCCAATAATGTACGCATAAGTTAAGTATCGGCTTTATTTATGAATTTTCTTAGGAGTACATGCGATGAAATCCATTGAACTGTCCGTCACAGGTATGACATGCGGCAACTGTGTGAAACACGTTGACCATACAATTCGCACTATCGCTGGGGTGGAGGACGTTCAGATTGAACTGTCATCTGGAAAAGTAGGCGTTCAAGGGGAATTTCCCCAGGGAGTAGAGCCCATCATTGCTGCTCTTGCCGAAGATGGATACGTAGCGAAGCTCATTTCTTAGCAAGAGATTCACATTACTGTCATCTAAGACTATTACAGTTAAAAGACTGTTAACTGTCCGTTAGAGTGGCTTCGAATGAATATTCAGCACCGTTTGACTTCCGTGTGCGTTGCACTTGCATTAATTTCAACAACAGCGGTTACCTTAGCCGGGAATGCGGAGCAGGAAACTGGCTTGCGCGTCTTACCACCGACAGGGACAGAGTTATTTGCTGGTCAGCGTTTTGATCTCAGGGTCGAATCACAGATACCTGGTCGCGAGGCACCTAGACTTGTGAGTATCAAAGTCAACGGGACGAATTTTACAGAAAATTTTAATCGCCGAATCTCGCAGCAAGGCGAAGGACCTGAGTCAGGAACACCCTCCTCCAAACTGCTATTTGGCGCATCTGCCAGAAACTTAAGCTTTGATCAGCCAGGCCATTACACGATCGAGGCGACTGTCCTGATCGATGGAGTCGAGCGGCAAATTAAAAACGCATATAACGTCGCGCCTGCACCCAATCCGAAAGATCCTGCAGCAGCCAGAAAGCTAGTCTTTTTCCTGGGTGACGGGGTGGGACTTCCGATGTGGACAGCGGCACGTATTGTTGGCAAAGGCGTGACCGAAGGACGCACCAACGAGCCTCTGGCCATGGAAAAAATGGCAACCCACGGCATCAGTCGCACCGCGGCGTTCGACTC
>CAIPID010000492.1 GCA_903865015.1 uncultured beta proteobacterium
CGTTGCAGACGCTAAATTTATTTCGCAAACGGATGTACAGGGCAGTGCGACCAATTGCAGTGGTGCAACTTGTACCGGTGGCTATGCAGGCGCGATGGTTTCTGGATTCCAGAATACCGACAGTGTGGCGAGCGGAGCGTTAGGTTTGTCACCTCTTGTTATTACTCGCACCAATTCGTCTGTAAATACGGTAGGCACTTATAGCCAGACCCTTTTACCTGGTGGACTCAATCCACAAAACTATAACGTTCAGTATGTGGCGGGTGATTATGTGATCGTTCCTGCGCAGCAGCTGCTCGTAAAAATGGATAACAACACGACTGCTTATGGCACGGCGCCGACCTATGCTGCGGTTACAGCCGCTTATCTCAGAAGTGATAACACCATCATCAGCAACATCCCGGTGACTGTCGTAGGCAGTAACGTGTCACTCGACGATGGCCTGGGTTCAACCGCTCAATTTACGGCTATGGCAAATAGTCCTGTTTTGAGTTCGAGCGGTCAGCTGAGTATCGGAAATTATTCGCTTGGTGCAAGTGCCTTTGCGAAAACCGGAACAAACTTTAATTCGATGGCAGTTGTCGGCGGGCTAAATGTCACGCCTAAGCAATTAACTTATGCCAATATGAATATATCGGGTGTCAGTAAGGTCTATGACGGTTCTGTTTCGATGAACAATCTAACTATCAATACACCGACAGGGATTGTTGCGGGTGATCAAATCGTTGCGACGGCAACGGGAACCTTCAGTTCAAAAAATGTTGGGAACGCAATTACCTATAACCTCGGTATCATCCTTGGCAGCACGGACAGTGCAAATTATCAAATTGTTGCGAATCCGCTTATTAATAACGGTCTGTATGCAGGGTCCAATGGAGTCATTACTCAACTGAATTCAGTGACCTATACCGGACCGAATTCGGGTGGAAACTGGTCTAACCCTGCTAATTGGACAACCACGGGTACCAACGTAATAGGTGCGATTCCTGATTTGTCGAATGTTGCTAACGTGATCATTCCTGCCACAAGCTCAGTTGTGTATGACAACGCAGTAGTAGGACCCGTTACTTCGCAGGTACTGAATAACGGCAATGTGACGATCAATTTGACATCTAGCACAACGATGTCGATGCCGATCACAGGTTCAGGCTCTGTGACGATTGCTGGTAGCGGTGTGATTAATATGAATGGCACCAATGCGTACACAGGCGGCACAACGCTGAATGCCGGTTCGAGCCTGACAGTTTCGAATGCTGCCGCGATTGGTACGCCTAACCTCATCTCTAACGGCACAAGCTTAAATCCTGCCTCATTACGCATTACGACGGGCGTAGTGTTGCCGTTTATTCAAGTAACCGGTGGTACAACACAGCTGCTTTCTAGCGCTACGACCATTGGTACACAGTCATATAGTAATTTGCTGCTCGCAAATACCGTAAGTGGAGTTACAACACTCTCGAGTACTAATGCAAATATCTCTCTCAAAGGCACTGTAGATTCAGCTACTGCCAAAGCTCAGTCCTTGGTTGTCAGTGCCGGATCAGGCAGTGTGATGATTGGCAGTAGTGTTGGATCGGTTGGGCGACTCAATAATCTCACCATCACGGGTGCGACAATTAATCTGTTAGCCGACGTACTCACAGCAAGCACGCAAACGTATAACGGTTCAGTGTTTATTGGTGATGCAAGCTATCTTGGTTTGACGCCTACGGTTGGATTCTTGTTCAACACGACTTATGCTAATTACTTTAATTACAGTAACGGTGCGGTGACCAGTACTGTGAAATATCTGAATCAAAACCCAGTCTATGTGCGCACCTTGATTTCAGAAGATCCAAGTGTGGTCTTTAACGGCACCGTGAATGACCTGAACACTGCAACACATACATTGCTAGTGGGCGCTGTTGCTGCAGACAATACTGCCGCATCGAGCAACGCGGCCAATATCACGTTTGCGGCTCCTGTCGGTAGCATCTCGCCACTTTACAGCTTGAATGCGCAAACGATCGTCAGTAACATCCACCCTGATCAGTCTGCTAGTTATGTTGGTACGCTCTCCGTGACGGGTGGTGTCGAGACCTATCAAAGTCAGACTTACCGCGCAAATCTGATGAGTGCGCAAGCCGTACAACAGCCAGGCAATGTGACGTTCTCTGTTTACGATCCAAGCGCAACGGTGAGTTACTACTTGCCATTGCAGAATAATGGTCAGCTTAATCTGCAAAATCCTAATAGCCAGGATACTTTGGTAATCAATGGGCAGAATAATTATGCAACCCAAGCCAATACGACAGGGCTGAATAACTGGGGGACACGATTGGTTCAAGGCAACGCCTTTAACTACATACCACCTGTATTTGTGAGTCCGCCTTTTGTTATTGAAACTCCTGCACCTGTTGTTGCTGTTTCTCAGTTAGAACCGCTGTTTGTTTCGACAGGGCCAAGCTTGATTCCTGTCGTTATTAATTTTGCGAAAAATATTTCAGACGCCGCCGCAGATGCGTCAAGTTTGTTATTGATAAATCAAAATCATATTAACTTTACGACCACACAACCTACTGCATTGACGCCTGTATCCAATGCTGTAGTTGGAAATGTAATTGTTGAGCAATTGTCATTCAATGAAGATGCAAGTTCTGCGCAAAATTTAACTGGGCCCGTTAAAAATATTGTCGAACCTGTTTTGACAGCATCTTCGCGGTCACGTATTTCAATTAAACATGAGGCGGATATTGGCGAGGCGAATGTTAGTTTGATTTCTTCTGCGGATCCGATCGGTTTTTCCTACACCATCCCAGATTTACTGTTCGATATTCCGACAAGTTTGTCGAGTGCGACTACAGTTCGGGCGGTAATGGCTGATGGCTCACCATTACCAAGCTGGTTGGTATTTGACCCTCGTACCAAAACTTTCTCTTCTCAGCAGGTTCCAGAGGACGCTGGAGATTTGACAATCAAAGTACAAGCGTTGAACGGAAATAAACTGGTTGCTGAATCCGTGATCAAAATCGATAAAAACTAAGACTTATTTTCGTTGAATCAAGCGTGTTTAAAAAACTTAATGCAATACCATCTTCTGAATGATCACTAAATAATTCATGTGCCTTTGAGCCTGGGTAACTTATTTTTAGTTCGCCACTCTATATACTCAAGGTCATTGTGAAACCTGTTTGAATTATTTTGTAGATATTTGATGACAATCCAGTCAAAATCTCAGCCCAAGTCGCTGAGTGATTTATTTTTTTCTTTCAGCCGGCTTGCTACGCAAGGCTTTGGCGGCGTGCTGGCTTACATGGAACGTGAGTTGGTAGAAAGAAAGGGCTGGCTCACCCGGGAGGAGTTTCTCGGCGAGTGGGCCGTTGCACGGACAATGCCTGGACCGGCCGCATTGAATTTGAGCATTATGGTTGGCGCACGCTATTACGGGTTAAAAGGCGCTCTCGCTGCAATCGGAGGCATGTTCATGTTCCCGACTATGCTGATTATTTTGCTTGCAATAGGCTATGCCAAATTCGGCGAGCATCCTCAGGTTGTTGGTGCGCTTCACGGTATGGGCGCTGTAGCTGCAGCGTTATTCATCGCCACGGGATTGAAATTATTGACTGCTCTTAAAACCAACCCCTTGGGCTTGCTCACCTGCGGTGTAATTACTGTTGTAACGTTTGTAGGGATTGCGCTATTTCACTGGAATGTGATTCACAGCATGTTGGTCTTAGGGGGGCTAGGCTGCATCATGGCCTATTTCAAGCTTAAGGCGCGTGTATGACAACTTCACATTCAATCGCGATGAGTTTGATCGACTGGTTCGATTTATTCAAACAATTTCTATATTATTCAATCGTCTCGATTAGTGGTCCGTTAGTGTTACTTCCAGAGATGCGAAATTTTCTGGTCAACGAACACCATTGGCTCACCGACGCACAGTTCAGTGCATCGATTGTGCTGGCTCAGGCTGCACCGGGACCGAATATCCTTTTTGTGGCGTTGATGGGCTGGAATGTCGGTTTAAACGCAGGCAGTGTGCTGGCAGCACTCGGAGGCGGGTTGCTTTGTATGATTGGTATTTTGTTGCCAAGCTCCACGGTGGTTTTTGTGACCGCTAGCTGGGTACAGCGCAACAGCCACCTGATCGCTGTGCGCGCTTTCAAGCAAGGCATGGGGCCTGTGGTGATTGCCTTATTAATCGCTTCGGGCTGGACACTTGCGACGGCCAACACCAGTGCCGCCCACGACTGGCCACTCTGGGTCATTACGGCTGTCACGACATTAATTGTGTGGCGTACAAAAATACCGATGCTGTGGTTACTGGCCGCTGGTGGCGTATTGGGTGCCTCGGGAATATTATCTGTAGCTTAAATCCTGTTTTTGAGGTGTCTTAAACCGAATCATGTATCAATTACCCGATCGCTTTCACCTATGAGTCAGCTGACACCAAAAAAAATAATCATCTTTCTGATTTTTATATCAGGGCTGGTGTTTTTAATCTTAAATTTTCTGATTCCTGCACCGCCTAAAAAACTAGTGATGGTGACGGGTAGTCAGTCGGGAGCCTATTATCCGATTGGGTTAATGTTCAAGAGCGAGTTAGCCCGTTACGGTATAGAGCTTAACGTCATAGAAACAAATGGCTCTGATGAGAACTTAAGCCTGATTCGTAACAAAGACAGTGGTGTGGACCTTGCGCTCATGCAGTCCGGCACAGGTTCAGCAGAAAAATATCCTGAACTAGAATCTTTAGAATCCCTTTTTTACGAACCCCTGTGGATCGTATTTAATCCATCATCCTTCAAAGAGCTTGGACGAGAGCCTCATTCTGTTACCGATCTCAAAAACAAGATCATATCGATCGGTACGGCGGGAAGCGGTTCGTATCAGTTAAATCAGGCTGTTCTAAAAATTAATGAATTAAATCCAATCAACTCAACTTTTATAGAACTCAATAGTGAAGATTCATATGCCGCACTTAAAGAAGGCAGAGTCGATGCGATGATGGTCGTGCTAGCACCAGAAGCCGAGCTTGCACAGAGAATATTCAATGACAGCAGTATTCAACTAATGTCGATTGAGCAAGCTTATGGTTATCCAGGCAGGTTAAGTTTTATTAAACCAATCACACTCAAGCCTGGCGTTTTAAATATTGTAAAAAACGTTCCACACAAGCAAAAAATGACGATTGCACCGGTAGCTGAACTCGTTGCAAAAAAGGATTTAAACCCAGCAACCATTTATCTTTTGATGAGTATCTCAAAAAAATATTTTTCAAAGCCAGGAATGATCAGTGCTGAAAATGAATTTCCGGCCAACGCCGGTCTAAGTTTTAACCTCAACGAAGATGCTGATAATTATCTTAAAAGCGGCCCGTCGTTTTTGTTTCAGTACTTGCCATTTTGGGTTGCTGTATGGGTCGAGCGTATGCTCAAGTTGAGCTTGCCATTGATCGCATTACTGATCCCTTTGTTTAATTTGATCCCTTCACTGACAGACTATCGAAAGAAATTAAAGTTTGCCAATATCTACCGCGATCTCAAAATGATTGAGCAAGGTATGAGAGATCATCAGGATCGTGAAAAATTATCTAAACAGTTAGGCGACATTGATCAGCGCGCGAGGGATTTGAAGGTTTCCGACTTTCATACTAAAGACATTTACGATTTAAGAATGCACATCGAGTCTGTCAAAAACAGATTGATGACAGGCCCTTAATCTATGCAGAACAG
>CAIPID010000493.1 GCA_903865015.1 uncultured beta proteobacterium
ATAGTCGCCAATGTTGCGGGAACTCCAGCTCACAAATACTGCTCAATGAAGTCAGTTCGGCAGTCATGCGTAAACCTTCATTGGGTTTTTTTGCCCCCATTTGCTTAGCACTTTGGACCTGTTTAAAAAAACTTTCTGATTTATCATTCAACTGCCGAATGTTTACTTGGTTCGTCATCGCAAAGTGAATCGATTGAGCATAGCGTAATCTTGCCATTGCAATATTCATCGCTGCCTGGACGATATGCCTAGTACTACCAGAAAAATTTTCATTTGCTGGTTGAACTTTTGTTTGTATTTTTGCGATGAGTAACTCATCCTCTTTAAAACAATCGCTATAGCTTTCAAATACATCCTCAAACACAGTGAGCTCAATTTGATCTGTACCGTCATCAATCATAAGAGAGTACATCACACCACTTCTGGTTTTATTGGTTCGTTGGGAAACAATAATTCCGGCGACTAACTTCTCACCAGAGGAAAGACTGAGTTTATTTAAAGGTACCCTTGCAACTTTTCGTACTTCTTCAGCATAGGCATCAAATAAGTGACCTGAGATACAAAAACCAAGCGCTAACTTTTCCTCCTGTAAGCGTTTTTTATCACCCCACTCAGCAGTTTGAACGTATTCTGGTTCACTACCTTCTTCGCCGGGCATATCAAATAAGTTCACCTGATTCGCTGAAGCCAATGCTTGCTCAGCAGCAGTCATCGCATTAGGTAGGGATTCTAATAAAACTGCACGTCCCTGAACGCCATACGGAGCAATTTCATCAAAAGCACCCGCCCGAATTAAGGCTTCAATCGAACGACGATTCACCACCCTGCGATCTACTCGTGAGCAAAAATCAAATAAATGCTCAAAGGGCTTTTCTTGACGCGCTCGTACGATTTCTAAAATGGCATTTTCACCCGTTCCTCGAACAGCCCCTAAACCATATTTAATGTGCGTCACTTTTTCAGAAAGATTATTCGGATCAAGGCGTATTGGCACAAAACGATATTCGCCACGGTTAATATCCGGCGGCAATATGTTGACATGATTTGACTTGGCATCTTCAAACAATACCCGTACTTTATCGGTATCATCCATGGCGAGCGATAAGTTAGCCGCCATAAATTCAGCGACATAATGCGCTTTCAGCCAGGCCGTATGATAAGCAAGTAATGCATAAGCTGCGGCATGAGATTTATTAAAACCATAGCCGGCAAAAGCTTCCATGAGTTTAAAAATCTCATCTGCTTTTTCTTGAGTTAAGCCATTTTCAATAGCACCCTTCGCAAAAATCTTACTTTGCTCGGCCATCTCTTCAGGTTTTTTCTTACCCATCGCGCGGCGTAATAGATCGGCCCCACCTAATGAATAACCACCAATAACCTGCGCCATTTGCATGACCTGTTCTTGATAAACCATGATGCCATAAGTTTCTTCAAGCACGGGTATCACACGTGGGTCTGCATATTCAACTTCTTGCCGTAAATGCTTTCTGGCAATGTAAGATGGTATCAAATCCATCGGACCTGGACGATATAAAGCAACCAGGGCAATAATATCTTCAAACCGATCTGGCTTGGCATCTTTTAACATGCCTTGCATACCGCGACTTTCTAACTGAAAGATAGCGACAGTATTGGCTGACTTGAGCACGTCAAAGGCACGCGGATCATCTAACCGAACATTACCAACTCGCCAATCCTTTAATTCAGGATATAGTTGATGAATATATTTTTCAGCTAAGTCTAAAATCGTTAGCGTAGTTAAACCCAAGAAGTCGAACTTTACTAAACCAACCGCTTCAACGTCATCCTTATCAAATTGACTGATGACACCGGCGCCTTCATCATTGCCGGATTGAACGTACAAGGGACAAAAATCTGTTAGTTTGCCAGGGGAAATTAAAACTCCTCCAGCATGCATACCGACATTTCGGGTAATGCCCTCTAACTGCTGTGCAAGCTCGATTAATTGCCGAGCTTCTTCATTTTGTGTATAAAGTTCTTCTAATTCCGGCTTTGCTTTAATCGCTTCAGCAATCGTAATTTGTTGACCGGGTTTTGCCTCAATTAATTTCGAGATTGCATCCACAAATGAATACGGCTGTTCAATCGCTCGACCTACGTCTTTAATAGCCCCTCGGGCTGCCATCGTACCAAAGGTAGCAATTTGGCTTACTGATTCATGGCCATATTTATCTTTAACATACTGAATCACCCGATCTCGTCCTAATTGACAAAAATCGATGTCAAAATCGGGCATTGAAACCCGTTCAGGGTTGAGAAAACGCTCAAACAGTAAGTTGTATTCCAGAGGATCTAAGTCAGTAATACCCAATGAATACGCAACTAGAGATCCCGCGCCCGAACCACGACCAGGACCGACTGGAACACCATTATTTTTCGCCCAAACAATAAAGTC
>CAIPID010000494.1 GCA_903865015.1 uncultured beta proteobacterium
CTATTTAACTGAAGCAAACTTCTACTCTTCGTGTTTCCCCAAACCCAAATAACTCTCAATCACACGAGGATTGCCCGCCAGATCCTTGGCCGGCCCTTCGAGCACCACCGCCCCAGTCTCCAGCACATAGCCATAGTCGGCGACTTGCAGTGCTGCACGGGCATTTTGCTCGACCAGCAAGATTGACACACCCGTCTGACGCAAACGCGCGATGATGTGAAAAATCTCCCGTGAAATACGCGGTGCCAGTCCCAGACTAGGCTCATCGAGCATCAGCAACTGTGGCTTGGCCATCAGCGCACGCCCCACCGCCAGCATCTGACGCTCACCACCAGACAACGTACCTGACTGCTGCTGGTAGCGCTCTTTCAGTCTTGGAAATAACGCGTAAACCTCATCAAGCGTATGCATCCAGTTTTTTTCACCAGCACGATAGCGCCTGAAACCGCCTAGCATCAGATTGTCTTGTACTGACATACTGGAAAATAATTCGCGTTTTTCAGGCACCAAAGACATACCGACGGACACCCGGCGCTCGACTTCCCAGGTACTGACATCCTGACCTAAATAAACGACACTCCCTGCAGCCTGTCCGGCCAGAGGCAACGCCCCCATGATGGCATTGAGCATGGTTGACTTACCCGCACCGTTGGCACCGATCACGGTCACAATGCTACCTTTGGGTACAATCAAATCCGTTTCAGTCAAGGCAGTCACTTTGCCATATCGTGCCGTCAGACCTTTGACCTGGAGCAGCGTATTTGATTGTTCAGCAGTTTGATTCACGGATTGACTCATGCTGTCGCCCCTTTTTGCTCGGATATGGATGCACTCACTTGTGGCGGATCAAGATCCAGATCATCATCAATCCCACCCAGATAAGCCTCAAGCACTGCCGGATTATTTTGAATATCGGCAGGCACGCCTTCGGCGAGCTTGGTACCAAAATCCATTACCACCAGATGATTGGTCAAACGCATCACAAAATCCATGTCGTGTTCGACCAACAAGATGCTCATGCCCCCCTCACGTAATTCGCTCAGTACTTTAGCCAAGTCCTGTTTTTCTTTATAACGCAAGCCCGCTGCTGGCTCATCGAGCAACAACAATATCGGATCAGCTGCGAGTGCGCGAGCGATTTCTAAAATACGCTGTTGACCCAGGGCCAGATTGCCCGCTTGTTCATACAAATAGTCACCAAGTCCAACCCGTTTGAGTTGAATCGCAGCCTCATGCAAGAGTTGCGCTTCGCGCGCCCGATCCAGATGCAAGGTGCCCTCGATCACACCAACATTGCTACGTAAATGCGCCCCTAGTGCTACGTTTTCAATCACGGACATATTGCCCAGCAACTGCACATGCTGAAACGTGCGACCGACACCACGTTTGGCAATCTCGCGCGCGGTCAGCGCGTCGGTACGTGCGCCCATAAATGTGACTGCGCCACGTGTGGAAGGCAGCACGCCTGAAATCAAGTTAAAGGTTGTGCTCTTACCGGCACCGTTCGGACCAATCAGGCCAACGATCTCGCCTGCACGGACTGAAAAGCTGATGTCGTTGACGGCAACCAAACCGCCAAACTCTTTGCGAATCGCGTCGACGACCAAAACAGTCTCGCCAGACTTTGGACGTGGGCGTTGAGGCAGTCCTGGCGCCAACGGTGGAGCAGGACGATTGCGTTGGCTTTCACCCGCACCAAACATCCGAGTCCAAAGCCCACTAAAAATCGGCCAGAGTCCATCGCGTGCGTACTGCAGCATAATGACAAGCAGCACACCGAATACGATCAACTCAAAATTCGCCGTGGTATCGAATAGTTTGGGCAGCACATTCTGAATCTGATCCCGCATCGTAATGATCAGCGCAGAGCCGAGAATCGCACCCCACACATAACCCGCACCACCCACCACCGCCATAAACAAATACTCGATGCCATGGGTCAAACCAAATGGACTTGGACTTACCGCTCGTTGCATATGCGCATACAGCCAGCCTGACACGCATGCGAGCAACGCGGCATAAACAAAAATAATAATTTTGTAGGCTGCGGTGTTCACACCGAATGACTCAGCCATCGCGGCTCCGGACTTCAACGCGCGGATAGCACGACCAGGACGGGAATTCAGCAAATTGCTTGTGGCCCAGATCGCGAGCAACACGAGTAACCAGATCAGCATATAAATATTGCGACCTGGGGCCAATGAAATGCCAAATATTGACAAAGGCTCGATCCCGGAAATACCGTCATGCTTACCCAGCCACTCGATATTGCCAAACAGGTAGTAGAGCGACAACCCCCAAGCGATTGTGCCTAGCGGCAGATAGTGGCCAGACAAACGCAAGGTGATCGCACCCAAAAAGAAAGCGAGCGCAGCAGTCAGCACAAGACCAATAACCAACGCGATCCAGGGTGAACCACCATAGCGCGTTGTGAACCAGGCGGTTGTGTACGCACCAATCCCAACAAAAGCCGCTTGACCAAATGAGGTCAAACCACCCACACCGGTCAGCAATACCAGGCCGAGGACAACCAGACTGGCTAGACCGATGTAATTAAGCTGGGTGATCCAGAATTCTGGTGTGATCGGCAAGAGAGGCAATGCCATCAGCAATGCAATAAACGCAATGAGCAATTTACGATGATTCATTTTTATTCCTCATCCTCGACGTGATGCGTGGTGAATGAGCGCCAAAGCAAAACTGGAATGATCAGCGTGAATACAATCACCTCTTTGTAGGCACTCGCCCAGAAAGAAGAAAACGCTTCGAGCAAACCTACAAGCACGGCACCAATGGCCGCGACGGGATAGCTGGCCATGCCGCCGATGATCGCTGCGACAAAACCTTTGAGGCCAATCAAAAATCCAGTGTCGTAATAAATGGTCGTCACGGGAGCAATCAGCATGCCTGAGAGCGCGCCAATAAACGCCGCGAGAGTAAACGTCAGACTGCCTGACATCTTGGTACTGATACCGACCAGTCGCGCACCGCGGCGATTGACTGCGGTCGCGCGCAACGCACGACCATACAACGTATGTCCAAAGAACAACCACAGCGCAGCAATCATCAGTGCACTGGTCAGCACGACAAACAAGCTCTGCGCCGACCACGGACCAATACCAAAATCGACGGTACCGTCAATGAATGCAGGTGTACGCCAACCCTCGGCACCAAAAAACACCAAGGCCAAACCTGTTAGCGCGAAATGCACAGCAACCGAAACAATCAGCAACACCAGAACAGTTGCCTCAGCCAGTGGCTGGTAAGCAATGCGATACAGCATAGGTCCCAATGGCACGACCATCGCCATTGAAATCAGGACATCGACCCACAGCGGTAACTTAGCCGCAGCCAGTTGCGGGATCACCCACAGCATGGCGACTGGCAGCGCCACATACAGCAAACCAGTCTTGAATAATTTACGCCAGTCCTGTGTACGCAAGGTATCACGCAACTCCATCAAAAACACAACCAGGCCTGCCAAAGGCAACAGCCACATCGTACCCGGCGTTTTGTTTTCAATCAGCATCGCGAGCGTCAGCGCGCCAAAAGCGACAAACTCACCCTGCGGTATAAAGATGACACGTGTGACAGCGAACACCAGCACCAAGGCGAGTCCCAGCAAGGCGTAAATCGCACCATTAACGATGCCGTCCTGCAATAGGATCAAAGCGATTGTGAAGTCCATCTTTTACCTTTTCATAACAAAGGCGCACTCTCAAAATAAGAGTGCGCCAGATGCATAGCTCACATACAGGAATTACAGGCCCGGCTGATATACCCATTTACCGCCATCAATCTTGACGATTACGCGCGCACGATCATCAAAACCAGCATGGTCAGTCGGGGTCATGTTGAACACACCATGTGACACAGGCAGATTCTTAATGTTTTCAATTGCGTCACGCAATGCTGCGCGGAACTCAGGTGTACCAGGTTTGGCGCCTGACTTCACCGCGGCAGGCATCGCAGCAATCACGAGCTGGCCAGCATCCCACATGTGACCACCAAAGGTACTGATCGAACCCGCACCATTTGCGGCCTCGTATTTCTGAACATAATCTTGGGCTGATTTTTTGACCGGGTTGCTATCAGGCATCTGCGCTGCAACCAGCATGGGGCCGGCTGGCAACATGGTGCCCTCGCAATCTTTGCCACATACACGCAGGAAATCGTTATTCGCAGCACCGTGCGTCTGGAAAATCTGACCTTTGTAGCCTCGCGCCATCAATTCTTTCTGTGGCAGCGCTGCAGGAGTACCCGCGCCAGCAATCAGAATCGCATCGGGTTTTGCTGCAATCAGTTTCAAGACCTGACCAGTCACACTGGTGTCATTACGTGAATACTTTTCGACTGCGTCGATCTTGATGCCTTGTTTTTCAGCAGCGTCTTTCATCACAGCTAACCAGCCATCACCATAGGCATCCGCAAAACCGATAAAACCGAGTGTCTTATAGCCTTTCTTTTTCATCGCATCAGCCAAAGCCGTTGCCATCAACGCGTCGTTCTGGGGAGTCTTAAAGACCCACTTGCGCTTGTCATCCATCGGATCAACGATTCTGGCGCTCGCAGCCACGCTAATCATAGGGACTTTCGATTCTGCTGCGACATCGATCATGGCAAGTGAGCCTGGCGTTACCGAAGTACCGATCACGACATCGACTTTGTCTTCTGTGATGAGCTTGCGCATGTTTTTGACAGCTTGGGTAGTATCGGTCGCATCATCAAGCACGATGTATTCGACTTTCTGGCCCGCGATCTCAGTCGGGAACAAGGAAACGGTATTGCGCTCTGGAATACCCAACGAGGCGGCAGGGCCCGTTGTGGCGAGCGTGACACCGACTTTGACTTGCGCCATAACAGCCAGAGGAAACGCGATAGCCAATGCAGCAATCAAGCGTGTTGAAACTGAAGCCTGCGGACGAATCATTTGTGTCTCCTGATGGTGGCAACTTACCCAATATGGGAGGTGCTCGATACTTGAAGTTATACAGAAAAAACGATTATATGGTCAAAACAGTATCAAATTAACTAGTTGTTTTATTAGGACATTCCCTGATAATCAGGTCAAATTCAGGCGCCGAACACGTCCGGCAACGATCGCCGCGACCAGTGCTTTAAGCATATCGCCTGGTATAAAAGCCAGCATGATCCAAAAGGCTTTAGGCAGACTCATGCCAGTCACGGCGGCCATCCAGGGGATGCCACAAACATAGACCAACACCACACCACCCGCTATACAGGCAAGCCAGTCGCGCAAGGCCTGCCATTTCGCCAGACGAGTACCCGCAGTCTGCGCATTAAACTGCAGCCCTGCCCCCCCCAACCAGCCTGCAAGAATCGCGCCGGGTATCATCCCCAGCAAAAAACCACCCGTTGGACCCGCCAGCACTGCCATCCCGGCGCGCCCACCCGGTAAAACAGGCAAACCGATCAAAGCCATACCGACATAAAGCAGCAGCACTAATCCGGCACGTTTAGGCCCCAGAATCATCGCGGCAAGCATGACACCAAAGGTCTGCAAGGTGACAGGAACCGGCACCCCTGGCATAGGAATAGGCGGGATCATTCCCAACACGATGGTCAAGGCGCAAAAGAGCGCCACCAGCACAATATCTTTAGTTTTCAAGCGTCATCCTGCCATTTTGTTCTATTCAGTTCGCGCTGCGCGCATCAATGGCTTCGGAGAGCTCTTGGGCTCTGCGTAAGGTCCGCACCAGCATGGGGAATAGCATGGTCATCACACCAGGCCTCAGCCCTCTGGCCGCCTGAGCCTCACGAATATCATGCCACTGTACAGATAACTCCGGAATCAAGCGAAGCGTCAGGCCCAGAGCCAGGCTTACCTTGCGTGCATCCACCCAGCCAACACGCACAAGCGGCTTGAGCAAGTATTCAACCGTGTCCATCATTTCAGTAATAGAGGTTGTCATCGACACAACCAGCGCAGCAAGAATCAGGCTTGTGATTCGCAACAGCATCTCAAAAGCAGCCTCGGGAGATTGAATCCAGGCGGTATAAATACCGAGTATCACCATGAACCAGACCATCGCTCTGCATGCATTCCAAAGTTTTCGAAATGAGAGACCCGACCGATTAATCAACGCGGTGACACCGAGTAACGAAATAGCCAGTATCAACAGGCTATGCACGGACATCAGCACCACCCCGAGCACCACCAGTCCGAGTAGCTTGGGCCCTGCCGGGGCTCGATGCAGCCAGCTCTGCCCTGGTATGTAAAGTGACCCTCTCATGCGCAATGCTCCACATACCAAGCAATTGCAGACGCAGACTCACCATCAAACGCTATTCGTCCATCGACTACGACGAGCACACGATCCATTGTCTGCATCAACGCTAGATCGTGACTCACCACGATTGCGGACTGGTTCAAATCACCCAGGATCCTTTCAAACTGATTACGCATGCGCAGGTCAAGTTGAGTTGTTGGCTCGTCAAACACCACCATGGCAGGATCCGTAGCCAGCACGGCGGCGAGCGCGACCAACTGTCGCTCACCGCCCGACAAACTATGGGTCACACGATCAAAAAGATGACCAATCGATAGTTGCTCCAACGCATCCCGGGCACGCGTCGCGCGTTGTGGCGCATCCGCCAGACGCTGCTTGAGTCCAAATTCAATATCTTCGTGCACCATGGGAAAAACAATCTGGTTATCTGGATTTTGAAAAACGAATCCGACCTGGCGGCGAATACCCATGACATCATGCAGGGTATCCAAACCATCCACCAGAACTTGTCCAGTCGCGGGCATCAGCAGTCCGTTAATCAACCGGACCATGCTGCTTTTACCCGAACCGTTTGGCCCGAGCACCCCGATACGACGCTCAGTGAGCGTTAGATTCAGATCATTTAGAACAAGATGACCGTCACGTTTGGCAAAGACGTTTTTAAACTGGATTAACATGGCAAACGATTATGCCCGAGAACCTTTTTTAAAAACTGCACTCCAACCCAACATATGCAAAAAGTTATCAAATCCGACGCTGACTGGAAAACCCAGCTCTCCCCAGAGGAATACTACGTTGCCCGTCAAAAAGGCACCGAACGGCCTTTTACTGGCCGTTATTGGGACCATAACCAGCACGGGATCTACCGATGCGTAGGATGTGGCACCGCACTGTTCGCCTCAGACACCAAATTTGATGCGGGCTGTGGCTGGCCCAGTTATTTTGAGCCACTCGACCCCGACAATGTCAAAGAGGTGGTCGATGAGAGTCATGGCATGATCCGTACAGAGGTCATATGCAACGTCTGCGACAGTCACCTTGGACATGTTTTCCCGGATGGTCCACCCCCAACAGGCCTGCGTTATTGCATCAACTCCCTTTCACTGACATTCGAGCCGGTCAAACCATGAAAAAATTCCTGTTTGACCTGTTCCCGCTGATTCTGTTTTTTGCCGCCTATAAATTTGCCGATATTTACGTTGCGACAGGCGTGGCGATGGCTGCAGCTATTTTGCAAATCGTCTGGATCAAATTGACGGGTAAAAAAATTGAAGGCATGCACTGGATTAATCTGGGCGTGATCGTCGTTTTTGGCGGTGCCACACTTTGGCTCAAGGATGACACCTTCATCAAGTGGAAACCCACCGCCCTGTATTGGCTCTTTGGCAGCGTATTGCTGATTAGCAAGCTTTTTATGGGTAAAAACGTCATGCAAAAGCTGCTTGGCGAAAAAATCGCTATGTCTGAGCCTGCTTGGACACGTTTGAACATTAGTTGGGCGATATTTTTTATCTTTGCGGGTGGCGTGAACTTGTTTGTAGCCTTTTCCGGACTGTTCACAGAATCGCAGTGGGTCAATTTCAAAGTATTTGGTCTCATGGCCTTGCTGATCGCCTTCGTGATTATCCAGTCGGTCTGGCTGGGCAAGCACATTGAGCAGCCAGCTGCCAATGATGCCGCCTTTAAACCCGACGCTAACAAACATGACTAACCCGCATCTCGCCCTCCTGCACGAGCGTCTGGCCACGCTGAACGCGAGCATCCTCGAGATTAAGGACGAATCCCACCTGCATGCCGGTCACGCCGGCAATCAAGGCGGAGCAAGCCATTTCCGCGCCACCATTGTCGCGGACTGTTTTTCCAACCAAACGATGATTGCGCAGCATCGGCTGGTGTATGATCTTTTGCGCGATTTAATCCCATACCCGATTCATGCGCTTGCGCTGAAAACCCGGGCGCCTTCCAAAGGAAATCCATGAAACGTATCACTATGCTGGTTGCTGCTTGTGTTGTGGCAGCTCCCCTTTATGCACAAAACGTTGCGACCGTGAATGGCAAAGCCATCACGCAATCAAGCGTAGACCAGTTCGTCAAACTACTGATCACACAGGGTGGTACAGACTCCCCACAACTGCGCGACCAGGTCAAACAAGAACTGATCAATCGCCAGGTCATGGTGCAAGCCGCTGAAAAAGCCGGCATTGCCAAGGATCCAACCATCACCACCGAACTCGAACTGGCTCGCCAGGGAATTCTGGTCCGCGCACTGATGGCTGACTATCTGAAAAAGAATCCCATCACAGACGCGGCTGTTGCCGCTGAATACGACAAACTGAAAAAAGCCGAAGACGGTAAGTTTGAATATTCCGTGCGCCACATCCTGGTTGAAGACGAGAAAAAAGCGAATGAGTTGCAAGACCAGCTGAACAAAAAAACAGCCAAATTCGAAGACCTCGCCAAAAAGAACTCGAAAGATCCAGGCAGTGCTGAAAAAGGTGGCGATCTCGGTTGGGCGCCTGCCAGCAACTACGTAGAGCCTTTTGCCAAAGCCGTTGCCGCCACGCCAAAAGGCAAAATGGTCGACAAGCCTGTCCAGTCACAATTCGGCTGGCACGTCATCGAAGTGATGGACGTACGACCAATCGAGTTCCCACCACTCGATCAGGTCAAACCTCAACTCGAGGACATGATGCGTCAGCAAGCCCTCGCGACATACCAGCAGCAATTACGCGAGAAAGCTGTCATTAAGTAAAAATAAACGGCACTAGCCTGACTGCTAGAGTCTAAAAGGGCTGAATTTTGTTTCAAATACAGGATTCAGCTCTTTTTTCATTTAAGTTGATATGATGCTTGTGACCTCAACATGCCCGAAAATTAATTTTTTTTGCACTCCGCACATGCCTAAAATCAAGCATCTCAGCTTAGTCTTATTAATGTTCCTTTGTTCGGGATGCGCGAGCATTAACTCCA
>CAIPID010000495.1 GCA_903865015.1 uncultured beta proteobacterium
CAATACCGCCGAGGACTATAGGAATTTTGGCTACTACGACAAATGGATTCGTGCCGTGCATAGCGTGCTGATTGAGCAGCAGATCCTGACTGCGGAGGAAATCGAGGCGCGTATGCAGGAAATACGTAAACGCCCGGTGGTGGTCGAAGCCGCGGCCTGTGCAAATCCGTAACATCACGGCGGAGTTAAGCAAATGAATACTTCACCCAATACAGTCGTTGCAGTGCTGTCAGCCGGTACACCCGTGCGCGTCAAAAACGCTCCTCCCGAAATACATTGCCGTACACCGCATTATTTGCGCGGTGTGTCGGGGCAGGTTGATGCCCTGGCCGGTCGCTTTCGCGATCCCTCTTTGCTCGCGTTTAATAAGCCTGGCTTGCCGATGCGCTACCTGTATCGGGTGCGATTCAGGCAGAAGGATATCTGGCCAGAGTATGCCGGCAGCCCAGCGGATACGCTTGTAGCGGACATTTTTGAACATTGGCTCGACGTTTTAAAGGAGTCCGCCCATGAGCGCGCCTAACGATCATTCGCACGACCATCATGACCATTCGCACAGCCATGATCACGATCACGACCACCCTCATGCACCGATAGAGGATGTCGATGACCCTCAGCGCTACGAGTATGTGCTCGAGACTGCGATCCGTGAGCTGCTCATTGAAAAAGGCGTATTGACCGCGGCAGCCATTCACCGGCAGATTGATCTGCAAGACAGCCGCACACCCGCGATGGGCGCGAAAGTGGTCGCGCGCGCCTGGACGGATGCCGCATTCAAGGCCCGTCTGATCTCTGAGCCGCTAGAGACAATCATTGACGAATTCAAACTTGAAATTTCCACGCCACTCAAACTTGTTGTGCTGGAAAACACGCCGGACGTGCATAACGTAGTGGTTTGCACACTCTGTTCATGCTATCCGCGCATGCTGCTTGGCATCCCGCCTGCCTGGTATAAGTCGATTGATTACCGCTCTCGTGTGGTGGTGGAGCCTCGTAAAGTCCTCGCTGAGTTTGGCACGGTGCTCTCGCCCGAGGTCGAGGTCCGTGTCTCAGACAGTACGGCCGATCTGCGCTATCTGGTCCTGCCTAATCGTCCGGCGGGCACTGAGGGATTCAGCGAAGAGCAACTCGCTGCGCTGGTCACGCGCGATGCGATGATCGGGACCGCCTTGGTGTGACCTAGTGTGACCAGCCTTGTATGAATACAGCGGCAGGTTGGCGTTTACCACCTGCGCGCTGTAGTTCAAGCAGTCTGAGGGTGCCCTGCGCGCAAGCGATATCTATGCCTTGTTCGCTGCGCTGAATAACTTGTCCGATTGTTGCGTGTGGCGTGTTGTCAAGGCTGACGGCACTCCAGACTTTTACTGGCTCGTTGAGGCCTGGTAACACGATGGTTGCACCTGGCGCAGGGTTAAACGCACGGATGCGTCTGGCCAGGATTTCAGCTGATTGCGTGAGATCAAGGGCCGCTTCGGCTTTGTCTAGTTTCGCTGCATAGGTCACGCCTCGTTCAGGCTGAGCCGTGCGTGTCATTGTGTTGTGTGGCAATGCACGTAATGCCTCCACAATCAGACGCGAGCCTTGTTCAGCAAGTTTGTCATGCAGGGTGGCAGCATTGTCTGAAGCCAGAATTGGCAATGACTCCACCAACAACATGTCGCCCGTATCCAGCCCAATATCCATTTGCATGATGGTGACGCCGGTATGGCTGTCGCCAGATTCAATGGCCCGCTGAATAGGCGCCGCGCCGCGCCATTTGGGCAAGAGGCTCGCATGAATATTCAGGCAGCCATAACGGGGCAGGCTGAGCACCCATTGCGGAAGAATCAAACCATAGGCGGCGACCACCAGTACGTCGAGCTCTGCGGCAAGCAAGCTCGTCTGTGCCGTGAGGGCTTCGTCGGGATATTTGCCGTCGAGCCGTAAGCTGCGTGGTTGTGCGACAGGAATGTTGTGAGTAATGGCTAACTGCTTAACAGCGCTGGGTGTGAGTTTGAGGCCGCGTCCTGACGGACGATCTGGCTGCGTCAACACCAGCGGCACAGTAAAACCCGCATCTAAAATCGATTGCAAGGCCAGGCGCGAAAATTCGGGCGTGCCCGCAAAGCCCACCCGCAAAGGTGCGCTGGCGAGTCCGCTGGCTGCAGTGCTCATTGTGATGCTCATCGCTCTAAGAGGTGATGCTGTGGTGATACGTAAGCGGAATCAGATCTTCTCGGCCCAGAGGTCATATTCATCGGACTCGGTCACGCGTACGCGCACCATGTCGCCTGGTTTAAGTGTTTGTTCGCTATCAACGAATACATTGCCATCGATTTCTGGCGCGTCGGCGCTAGAACGGCCGACCGCACCGTCCTCATCGACCTCGTCAATCAGCACATCAATTTCTTTGCCGACTTTTTTAGCTAATTTGGCTGTTGAGATCGACTGCTGATGGGCCATGAAACGATCCCAGCGTTCTTGTTTGACTTCTTCGGGCACCGCGCCGTCAAGCGCATTAGCAGGCGCGCCGTCGACTGCGGAGTACTGAAAACAGCCAACGCGATCGAGTTGCGCTTCTGTCATCCAGTCCAGCAGGTACTGGAAGTCGCTTTCTGTCTCGCCCGGGAATCCGACGATAAACGTCGAACGGATGGTCAGGTCAGGACACTGCGCGCGCCAGTTATGGATGCGGGCGAGTGTCTTGTCCTCAAATGCCGGACGCTTCATGGCTTTAAGAATACGGGGGCTGGCGTGCTGGAAAGGGATGTCCAGATAAGGCAGGATTTTGCCTTCGGCCATCAATGGAATGACCTCGTCGACGGTCGGGTAGGGGTATACATAATGCAGGCGCACCCAGATGCCGAGTTCGGACAGCGCATCACATAACTCGGTCATGCGTGTTTTAACCGGACGACCATTCCAGAACCCGCTGCGATATTTCACATCTACGCCATAGGCGCTCGTGTCCTGTGAAATCACCAGCAGCTCTTTAACGCCAGCTTTTGCGAGGCGTTGGGCTTCGTCGAGCACATCACCCACCGGGCGACTGACCAAGTCGCCACGCATCGAGGGGATGATGCAAAAGCTGCAGCGGTGGTTGCAGCCCTCGGAAATTTTTAAGTAAGCGTAGTGACGCGGTGTGAGTTTGATCCCCTGAGGTGGAACCAGATCTAAAAACGGGTCATGCGAGGTGCTGGGAGGTGCAGCCGCATGTACGGCACGCACGACTTGTTCGTATTGCTGGGGGCCGGTCACCGCCAGAACGCTGGGGTGAACAGCGCGGATGACTGATTCTTCGACGCCCATACAACCCGTCACAATTACTTTGCCGTTTTCTGCGATCGCCTCGCCAATCGCGTCTAACGACTCGGCTTTGGCGCTATCGATAAAACCACAGGTATTGACCACGACCACGTCAGCATTATCGTAGTCGGGCACGATTTGATAGCCCTCGGTACGCAATTGTGTGAGGATGCGTTCTGAGTCGACGAGTGCTTTCGGGCAACCAAGACTGACGAAACCGACTTTTGGGGAGGACATAGTTAACACCTGAGGGGGCATGCGCCCGTAGAGATACAAGGGATAGATTTTAACTTGTACAGGCATGCCGCAAGGATTTGGCAAGATTATGGGGTCACAAGCCTCCCGATTGGGCTCACAACACCCTACAATCAGGGTATGAATCATCCCGCACCTGCACTTTCTAACAGCCTGCTGGCTGCCGCACGCGCTGTTGCCGCTGTCGAAGGCGGCCAGTCACTCACTGAGGCGTTAGCCGACACGTCCGCTGAGCTGCGTCCTTCTGCTCAGGCACTCGCTTTTTACGCCATGCGACATTGGGGCGAAGCGATCGCCATCCGTCGTCTGCTGGTCCAGCGCGAGCCGTCTAGCCCGATTATCGGCGCTCTGGTTGGGCTCGCCCTGCTGCTTCTTGATGTCGCGATGCAGAACGATGCCTCGGGGCGCGACCCTACTGCACCGCTCTATACGGCACACACTCTGGTTGATCAGAGTGTGCAGGCTACGCAGTTACAGCGCTCGTTAGTTAATTACAAAGGCTTGGTCAATGCAGTGCTGCGTCGTTTTCAACGTGAACGACCCGCTTTGCTTGAGCAAATCGCAGAGGACCTCGAGGCGCAGTGGAATCATCC